>CACZPG010000110.1 GCA_902782965.1 uncultured Lachnospiraceae bacterium | reverse complement strand
TATAGTAAGAGCTGTCATATGGGTTATCGGATTTATAGCTTATAGAATGCTGATGAAGGTTGATATTCCATGTGGAAATACATTTCCGGATATGGCTATTACCTTCGTACTGATGCTGATTGCCGGAAAGCTGTTTCAAACATCATCAGAGAAAAACCTCAGCTTTAATTCATAGGTTTAACCTCAGCTCTAATTCATAGGTTTCTTATGTATAATTATATATAAATCGTGGTATATTAAATCTCCAGAGGCTGCATCACCTCTGGAGATTTTCTTAGCACGTCTGCCTTTTTCAATAATCAGTCATTAATAAAAATGGTGTTATTAACAAAATGACCAGGGTGTGGATTTTGATCCACACCCTGATTTATAATTACCCTATCACAGTTTTCGGGAAATGTCAGCGCAGGCTTCCATAGCATCAATTATGCTTGCTCTGAAGCCTTCCTGCTCAAGAACTTTCACAGCTTCAATAGTTGTACCTGCCGGTGAACAAACCATATCCTTAAGCTCTCCCGGATGCTTTCCGGTTTCGAGTACCATTTTGGCACTTCCAAGCACTGCCTGAGCAGCAAATTTATAAGCTTTAGTTCTTGGCATTCCGAGTTTAACCGCTCCATCAGCCATAGCTTCTATCATCATAAATACATAGGCCGGCGAACTTCCGGAAACGGAAACCACGCTGTCCATCAGATTCTCAGGAACTACTTCTGCCTCACCAAAGGATGAAAGAATCTTTAATGCTTTCTCAGTTTCTTCTGCACTAACTGTTGGTGCCGGACTAACTCCGGTCATTCCTTCACCAACCAGAGCAGGGGTATTAGGCATAGTTCTGATAATTTTCAACTCCCTACCGAAAGCCTCGTTATACCATGCAATAGACTTTCCGGCTACAATTGATATAATGAGCTGATCATCCTTCAGTACATCTTTTATTTCTTCTGCAACTACCGGAATAACCTGAGGCTTTACAGCCAGAAGAATAATCTCTGATTCAGCTACAACCTCCTTATTATCTGCTGTAACATTAATACCAAATGCATTCGCTGCCTTATCTCTCTCAGCCTCAACCGGAGAAGAACAGAGAATATCATTTCCTGCAATTATTCCTTTTTTAATGATTCCGCCGATTATAGCACTTGCCATATTTCCGGCACCTATGATTCCGAGTTTCATGAGCAATCTCCTTTCTCATAAACCATATACTGATTATTACTTGATTTTTACCTTATTGCTAAGCCCTTTTTTTCTGAATAATTTGATATAGGCTTTCTTTTTACTCTTTGGAACTTTTATCTTTACATTGTTTCCAACACCTTTGAAAGCCTTCTTGGCAACAGTTTTCTTAGTAAGCTTATTAGTCTTTATAATGATAGTATTTAGCTTCTTATTTCCCTTAAAAGCATTATTAGATATATTTTTAATACTCTTCGGAATTATGATAGTTTTTACTGACTTATCTGTCTTAAATGCCTTGGAACCAAGGGCTGTCACCTTGTATCTACCATCTGTAAAAAACATTGGAATTATAGCACTTATCAAAGGGAAATATCAATACTTGGAAAATATGAAAATATAACTTTTTTTCGATACATATAAGATTTTTATAAACTTGCAAAAATGATGTGATAATCACTCCTGAATAAGTCTGTAGGCTGATACTCTCTTCATTCTCCGGGACATTATATAACTGAATACAAATACAAGCATTGTAACTATGACAAATGTAAATACTATAAGTCCCGCCTTCATAATGAGCTCTGCCCTCATTACGCCATACCTTCTGAAGATAAGTGAAAACAGGGGATTTGTAAGAAAATACGCCATCACAGCACCGAAAACAGAAGCCGCGAGACTCATTGGTATGAGTGAAAGCGCTAACTGTATCCTAAGCTGTTTAGAGGTGAAACCAACAGCTTTCTTGATTCCGAATTCCTTCTCTCTTCGTATAAATACTGTCTTAAGAAGCAGTCTTATTACTATGAGGATAGTAACTATATTCAATATAACCAGTACGCCGACAGTCAGACTAATAGCATAAACGGATTCATTATCATTACTCTTGTTATGCTTCAGCCAGTTCTCCGTATCAACAAGCTGGTCACCCAGAATATTCTCAACGTCTTTAAGAACTTCATCAACTTTTCCGGGAGTCGCGTCCTTTACGCGGATTCTGATATAATGATGATCTATATCCAGGCCAAGTCTTCTGGCTCCATCATCTGTAATGTAAACTCTTTCGCCAAATCCAAATACTGCCTGCTGGAATCCGGTCACAAGATATCTTGCTTTATTTCCGTTATATTCAATTTCTATCTCATCGCCAATATCAACTCCCGCTTTTTCGGCTGTAACCTTACCGATTACTGCTTCGTTGTCTTCTTTAATCATTTCTCCTTCATAGAGACCACAATAGACATATTCCGGATTTGATACATATAGTATGGTGGTATCATAACCTGCTACGGAACAGGTCTCGGTAGCAAGACCATAAGCCTGGCTCACTTCCTCCATATTCTGGAGCCTATCAATTATCTCGTACATTTCCTCCTCAGTCTGAGCATTAGTATCAACATAAGCATCCGGTGCATCGCCCTGCATCAGTCTCTGAAACATTGTAATATCAACTCTGGTGTTGTAGATAAGCAGGGCTGAAAACATGGTAAGAAAACCAACCACTGAAATGATACCCAGAACCACTATATTCTGTTTCACATTCTGAAATGTACTTTTAAGCGCCAGAAGTATATTTAGATTACCTGAGGTCTCAGCAAGAGGAAGATAATTTCGATTAAAGGAGTTCGCCTTAAGTCCGAACCTGAGAGCCGTCGCAGGATGCAGATTTCTGATCTTAGCCGTCGACATACATACCACAATAAGAATTACAGCCAGCATAATCAGGATAATTCCAAGGGTTATCACAGGATAGAAATGTTCATCCCAGTAAATACCCGACAGTTGTCTAAGGATTTTTTCATCAAAAACAGGCATTACGATGTAAGCAAGAACAGAACCCACACAGCTTCCCATAAGACCCAGAAGCAGATACTCCATGGCAAGTGCATTTCTGACCTGGGAAGTTGTATGACCGACTGCTCGGAGAGCCCCAATATTTACTATGTCTCTGTCGATATTATTATTTACCGTAAAGATGATCATTATGAGACATATGGCCACTATTATCACGGCAAATGTGGTAAGAAAACCGGACACTATATTAACGATTCCTATGTATCCTTCCTTCGCCAGATTACTTACATAAGCTGAAGAGACATACCCTGCTTCCAGAAGCGCCTCCTTCACTTCTACTACACCATCTGCCTGGTCAACACCCTCATTAAACTCACAGAAGGTGCAGATTCTTTTGAAGTAATCACCTCTGCCTGCATAGATTTCATCTGCTTTTTTATCAAGTTTTTCATAGGATTCATCATCAACTATTACTGAATAATAGGAGAAGGCATTTCCCTCTACAAGATCCTCATATATTCCTGCAACCGTAAAATCATAGTCGCCGAAAACTTCAGACTTAAGATGAAGCTCATCTCCGACCTTTATACGATTCTTATAGGCTGTATAAAGATTCATATAAATCTTTGCACCCTGAACCGACTCATCTCTATCTATAAAATCCATAGTGTCTGAAAGCCTGTAGTTGTCAAATGTATAAAATGAAGCTGAGTCAAGTTTTATCTCTTTATCTGAACTACCGATTGTGTATTCAAAGGGCACATTCATTATAGTTTCACATGCCCTTGCTTTACTGACATCTGAAACATCCTCAATAAGCCTCTGTATTTCGTCCTTATTTCCTGCGGTGGTTATAATGCCTCCCTCAAGGTATCCCCCGGAGACGTACCTCGAATCGTATTCCCCTTCATAGGTACCCAGAAAAAGTCCTATATGGAGCAGCATAACTGAAATGATTATTATCAGAAGAAAAGCCACGAGTATGCCACGATCTTTATAGATGTTACTCTTAATAAGTTTAGTCATTTTTACTCCTTTTCATTTA
>CACZPG010000109.1 GCA_902782965.1 uncultured Lachnospiraceae bacterium | reverse complement strand
TGCTATAAACTGTGTAGAATCGAGTTTTATTAACGATTCTGACGAAAAATTGAATATAAATAAGGAAACGATTCCGAACTTATTTGATACCAGCACAGGCTGCAATCGCAGAGAAATAAGTTAAGTTTTAGCTGACTTAAGTGAATATTTAAGATATTTTTGGACCGGACTTTAAGTCCGGTCCTTTTTGGTTATAATTTATAAAAAAATAGTGATAAAATGACTAAAATGTATAAAAATATTTTGTGTTTTTCTGCGTTCTGTGATAATATACTGACGTTGATTATATCTTTTGTTTACTATATTGAATAATGAGGTGGAAGAGTAATGGGAAAAAAGATAATGATCGTAGGCGCTAACTTTGTAGATAAAGGTTCTCAAGCTAAGCTTTATATTGTGATCGATGAGTTAAGGAAGCGTTTTAGTGACTGTGAGATTTATTATGCGCATAATGATGAACAGTTAGATGTTTCTTTATATAGATTTGGTAAAATCTCATTTACCAAAAAAACTCAATCCCAGGTGTTGAAGTCTAATCCTTTAAGTAGTATAACCAAATTATTCAAAAAGAAGGATGAGGGTTCGGCTGGTGATAAGGATAACTATGATATAGTTTCACAGATGGATTTGATAATTGATGTAAGTGAACATGCTCTGACAAGTGATAGCAGTATGGCTGATATTGAATTCTATATGAATAATATCAAAATAGCCAAAAAGTTTAAAATTCCGATGATTATTATGCCTCAATCCTTTGGTCCTTTTGATTTTGATGTAGAGACTATGTACATTTTGGGAGAAATGAAGGATCTGCTTTTCTATCCGAAGGCTATTTATGCACGTGAGCAATATGGTTATGATGAATTAATGGGATATTTTGGACTTGATAATCTAAGACGTTCTACAGATATTCTGTTAGTAGATAACAGTTTTGAGTTATCAAATGTATGTTCCAGATTCTATAGACCGGAAGTTCCTGAGATACCTGAAGGAAATAACGTTGCTGTTATTCCTAATCATAGATGTTTTAGTAAAAAGTATAATGACAATACCTTGGATCTGTACAACAAGGTATTTGCAGCGTTGAAGGCTGCCGGAAAGGAAGTATATATCTTTTGTCAGTCTTCTGAAGATATGGAGGATTGTAAAGAACTGGCAACCAGCTTTAATCCTTATGGAAATATTCATTTAATAGAAAAGGAGATGGACTGTGTTGAACTTAACCATTTCCTTAAGAATTTTGAACTGGTTATAAGTTCTCGTTACGCGGCTTGTGTTCAGGCATATAGAAACTATATACCTGTTTTGCTTCTCGGAAATGGTGTGAAATATAAGGAGTTAACGGAGCTCTTCGCTCAGGAAGAGTTATATTTCGATATTCTTTCAGAGGAATGCAATAATTATGATATTGAAGATGCTTTGAAGAAGCTGCTTGCTGAACCTGATGTTTCCAAAACAAGAATTCAGACTCGTATGTTAAATATCAGAGAAAAAAGCTGTTTCGAAGTATTAGATGAATTGAAATGGTAGAAATAAAGATAAGGCGTTATAAGCAGTGCTTATAACGCCTTTTTTGCAGGTGTCTTATTTGTTGTAACGTCTTATTTATTGTAATGCCTTATTCTTGTGGTCTTTCTTCTCCTTATACATTTCAGAATCTGCCTGTTTTAAGTATGATTCTGATATTTCGTTTATTGAAGAATTATTATTTTTCGGAATATTCATATATGTTCCGATGCTGACATCAACTTTATATGGTTTATTATCACGAGTAATTCGTCGTTCGATATTTTCTCTTAATTGTTTTATATATTCATTGGCCTTTTCTTCGGAATAATTACCGGCAAGCATTACAAATTCGTCTCCACCGGCACGGATACATAGTTCACCGTTTTTGGCTGCAACCATCATGGATTCGGAGATGGTACATAAACTGTAATCTCCCTCGTGATGACCATAGTTATCATTTACATATTTCAGATCATCCATATCTATGATCATAACAGCCAGCTTCTGTCTGTTGGTGAGACATTCGTTATATATGTCTTCGAAGAATAATTCATATCCGCGTCTGTTATATAAGCCTGTCAGCATATCTCTGTTGTATAGTTTCTCGAGTCTGTCAACAGTGTCGTTAAGTTCCTGGCGGATTCTTCGGTTTTCAAGCATTGCCCCCAGATTAACCAGCCAGGATTTGGCCATAAGCTGGTTGTAAGAATACAGGGTAGGGGATATGATGATATACCCCATAAAATACTGAAGATGATGGATTGAACATATGTAATATGGTTTTGGGTCATCAAGCAGTTCTTTAGGGAGCAGATCCTTTCTTTTGAAGGTCTGTGGTTCTACATATGTATCTCCGATAAATCCACATATAACATTCATGTCGGTGTCACCGAGTTCTGTGTCGTCAGTGATAACCTTCTGTTTATCCCAGTCTGAGGTCAGACACAGAAGAAAATCCTTGAAACCGGTATCGGACTTGGCATTTCTCTCTATATCCCTGAATACCTCTTCCAGATTCTGGGAATTTGAAACGCTGAGAATCATATTGGTCATTGACTGGGCGAGATATTCCATTTTGCCCATTCTGTTGCTGTAAACATTTCTGATATCTTCATTGGCGTCAGCACTTTTAGGAACACATCCACAGGATTGGTTAAGGTGAAGTACACCGTTATATCTGAGAGTCTGGTCAACCTTCTCGCCATTCCATATTCGTTTAAGAACATAGATGCTGTTCTTTCCGACACCGAAGAACGGTTGTTCGGAAGTAGTTATGGAAGGGTATCCCATCTTAGCGTTCTCAATTCCGTCATAGCCTGTAACTATTATATCTTCCGGAACTCTTATGCCTCTTTTTTTACAGGCATCAACAACACCTATTGCAGTATAATCGTTAGCGCAGATTATAGCGTCCGGGTATTGGCAGCCTTCCTGTTTACAATGGTTCAATATATAATCCAGTGCAGGTTCCCCGCAGTCCCGCCACAGGGTGCCGAAATAGATTCTGTCATCGTCACATTTGAGTCCGTATTTTGTCAGGACATTCTTGAAGGAATCAATTCTTTCGTAGGTGAAATGCTGATCTCTTTTTCCTGCAACGTGATAAAGGTTTCGACAACCGTGCTTCTCTATGACGTGCTCAATTACTTCACTATAGGTGCGCTCTTCATCATTTAGAAGATTATAATAATTCTTGTTAACGCCCCCCAGATAAATGATAGGTATATTGGTTTTGCTAAGAATTATATCTAAACGTTCCTTGAAATGCTCGGAGAAAGAAGCGGCAAGAATTACAATTCCATCAAAATCATTCAGATCAGGAAGCTTGAAGGATACAATATCACCTTCGTCATACTGCACGTACTTATCATATACTTCCTTGCTGAATTCATCACTGAAACTTACAAAATATATGAGTTTTACATTCTCGGCGAGGGCGGCTTCATTTAATCCTTCCTGCATATCACGGATCATGTGTCCGTACATATTTGATACAAATACTGCAACTTTTTTTCTTTTCATAAATAATCCCCGGTTGATATGATAGTCTTTAAAATAACAATGTATACCTATTCATAATTCTACAACTTAACAAAGATAATATCAATAATACGTAAGTGAAAAATGGTATTCAAATTATGATTTATTATTTTGACACATGCTGTAATATTGGTTATAATTAACCTTGTTGATCAGTTTCAATATAAATCTTAATCAGAGGGGTGAAATTATGCCGAAATTATATATTAAAGCTCAGGATCTTGAGGATTATGATTCCGTAAAGGTTTTTAATGAGAGGGGTAAGGAAGTTTATTATACCAAGGATGATTTCATTGCAACAGGTCATAGAATCAAGCTTTACCTTGCAGATACAATCAGTGAATGTGCTTATGTTCAGGAGAAATATGTTCGTGATGAGATAAGATTTGAGTTTGCTGCAAGAGACAAGTTCGGAACTATCTGGAGAGATTCCCGTTCGAGAATGCAGAGATATAATGTCGATTTTGACGAGGATTGGGAAGTTGAAGGGGATGCTGTTTCATGGAATTATGTGGTTCACAGCGGATCTCTTGAACCTATGAAGGTTAAGAGCATGCCTTATCTTATTCCTGGTCAGGCTCTGAATATGTGTGAGACCTATATTCTTGATTTTGATTCTGATTCCGATATGCTTATCGGTCTTGCTTTTGCTCTTGCACTTTACGCTTTGAATAAATATCAGTATTAAGAATTATATGAAATCTGCTGAATTATTTTATAAAAAAACTCCCGAAAAGGAGTTTTTTTCATGAGGAGGTCTGTTAAAGATTTTTTAGAATCTTTTGTTTTATGTCTGATAATACCAAGAATTCAAAGAATACAATTAGAAATTCGTTTCTCCTTCTGCTGACTTCTATAATATGGGGAACCTCGTTTGTAGCTCAGGCTGCGGGAATGGAGTATATAGGACCATTCACTTTCAGTGTTATAAGATATATCCTTGGAGGTACGATGCTTATCCCTGTTATCATTTACCTCAGGAAGAGAAGTGATAATCCGGGTGATCTGAAATTATCTGTAAAGTATGGGATAGGATGTGGTATAATCCTTGCGGCTGCCAGTAACTTCCAGCAGATGGCGATGCTTAGAGCCTCTACGGGTAAGGCGGGTTTTATAACGGCACTGTATATTATACTTGTTCCCGTGATCGGAATACTTCTTGGCAGGAAGACCTCTCCTTTGATCTGGTTCAGTGTATTGCTGGCGCTTGTAGGTCTGTACTTTCTGTGTATAGGAAGAAGTGGTCATTATACTTTTGAAATCTCTGATATTCAGCTGCTTATATGTTCGCTGATTTTCTCGATTCATATTATATTTATTGATAATGCAAATACTAAAGGAGTAGACGGGGTGGTCGTTTCATCAACCCAGTTCTATACAGCTGCAGTGGTGAGTGCTTTCTTTGTTTATCCTATTGATGGTCTGCATTATAATATGATGCCGGATATGAACCTTATAATATCGGCATTTCCTGCTCTTTGTTATTCGGGATTTATGGCGTGTGGAGTGGCATACACACTTCAGATAATAGGGCAGAAGGATGTTAATCCAACAGTGGCATCACTTATTATGAGTCTGGAATCTGTGGTTTCGGCAATATCCGGATTTCTTATTCTTCATCAGAAATTGAAAACTGATGAAATAATAGGATGCTTCGTTATGTTTGCGGCTATTATTCTTGCTGAACTTCCGGCCGCATTAAACAACAATAAGAAATAAGAGGAATGATTATGGCACATTTAGATCAGAACAGAATTAGAAATTTCTGTATTATAGCTCATATTGATCATGGTAAGTCAACTCTTGCTGACAGGATCATTGAAATGACCGGCACTCTGACTGAACGAGAGATGCAGGCGCAGGTTCTCGACAATATGGACATAGAACGTGAACGTGGGATAACTATTAAATCCCAGGCGGTACGTATTATTTATAAAGCAAAGGATGGCGAAGAGTACATTCTGAATCTGATAGATACCCCCGGACATGTTGACTTCAACTATGAGGTTTCCAGAAGCCTTGCTGCCTGTGAGGGAGCTGTTCTTGTGGTTGATGCTGCTCAGGGTGTGGAAGCCCAGACTCTGGCAAATGTATATATGGCCATTGATCATAATCTCGAGGTATTTCCGGTAATCAACAAAATAGACCTTCCGTCTGCTGATCCGGACAGGGTAAAAGCGGAAATAGAGGATGTAATTGGTATTGTTGCGGAAGATGCCCCTATGATATCTGCAAAAAACGGAATCAACATAGAGGATGTTCTTGAGGCTATAGTAGAGAAGATTCCTGCTCCTGCAGGAGATAATGACAAGCCTTTCAAGGCTCTGATATTTGACAGTCTGTATGATTCCTATAAGGGTGTAATCATTTTCTGCCGTGTTTTTGACGGTAATATCAGAAGAGGTTCCCGTATTCACATGATGGAAACGGGAGCAGAAGCAGATGTTGTAGAAGTAGGTATATTTGGTGCGGGTCAGTTTATTCCTCAGGAAGAGATTAGTGCCGGAATGGTTGGATATATTACTGCATCTCTTAAGAATGTACGTGATACAGAGGTTGGTGACACAGTTACCGATGCTGAGAATATGTGTGAGGAAGCACTTCCGGGATATAAGAAAGCTCGTCCAATGGTTTATTGTGGAATATATCCTGAGGATGGAGCCAAGTATCAGGATCTTAAAGATGCTCTTGAGAAGCTGCAGCTTAATGACGCAGCATTGTTCTATGAACCTGAAACAAGTATTGCCCTTGGATTCGGATTCAGGTGTGGCTTCCTGGGACTTCTTCATCTTGAAGTAGTTCAGGAAAGACTTCAGAGAGAATATGATCTGGATATAATCACAACTGCTCCTTCCGTTGTGTATAAGGTTTATAAGACTAATGGTGAGGTAATAGAGCTCACCAATCCTTCGAATCTTCCTGATCCATCTGAAATAGATTATATGGAGGAGCCTGTGGTTGATGCAGAGATAATGGTTACCTCTGACTATACAGGAGCTATTATGAAGCTGTGTCAGGAAAGACGTGGAGTTTATCAGAGCATGGAATATCTTGAGGAAACCAGAGTGCTTCTGAAGTATGAAATGCCTCTGAATGAGATAATATATGATTTCTTTGATGCTTTAAAATCCAGATCCAGAGGATATGCATCCTTCGATTATGAGCTGAAGGGTTACAGCCGTTCCAAGCTTGTTAAGCTGGATATTCTTATTAACAGGGAGAATATCGATGCGCTTTCCTTTATTGTTTTCTCTGATTCTGCATATGAACGTGGAAGAAAAATGTGCGAGAGACTGAAGAAGGAGATACCGAGACACCTGTTCGAGATTCCTATTCAGGCTGCCATTGGAGGCAAGGTAATTGCGAGAGAAACCATAAAAGCTCTTCGTAAAGATGTTCTGGCAAAGTGTTATGGTGGCGATATTACCCGTAAGAAGAAACTTCTTGAGAAACAGAAAGAAGGAAAGAAGAGAATGCGTCAGGTTGGTTCTGTAGATGTTCCACAGCAGGCTTTCATGTCAGTTCTGAAGCTTGATGATGACGATTGATGTTAGAATTGGTTCCTTGAAGGGCTCGCACTGACAGAGCTGTTATAAGGAAAGAATAAATGAGGGTGTTATGAAGAAACCACTTGGCTTATATATACATATTCCTTTCTGCAGGCATAAATGTATTTATTGCGATTTTCTGTCCTTTGATAATGAAACTGCGACAAGACAGATACAGTATATCAATGCTCTTATGAGCGAGATCAGAATGTATAAGTCTTTTGCAGACCGTTATATTGTCAAAACCATATATATTGGTGGCGGAACCCCGTCTATTCTCGATGAGGCGATGATCGGAAAAATAATGGATACGATTAATCATATTTTCAAGGTTGACCGTTTTCCGGAAATTACCATAGAGGTTAATCCCGGTACAATTAAATATACCGATCTGTTAAGTTATAGAGAATATGGTATTAACAGACTTTCTATCGGGCTTCAGTCAGCTGATGACGATCTGCTCAAAAGGCTGGGACGTATTCATGATTATGAACAGTTCCTTCAGGGCTTCGAATCAGCAAGAAGAGCGGGCTTTGACAATATCAGTGTCGACGTAATGAGTTCTCTTCCGGGACAGGATGTTCATACTCTTGTTGATACACTGACTAAGGTTTGTGAACTGGGGCCGGAACATATTTCTGTTTATTCCCTGCAGGTTGAAGAAGGTACACCTCTCTATGATAGAGAGGATCTGAGAAACATGATACCTGATGAATCGATAGATAGGGATATGTATCAGATGACCAAGAAGGTTTTAAAAACCTTTGGATATAACAGATATGAGATATCCAATTATTCCAAACCGGGATATGAAAGCAGACATAATACCGTGTATTGGACCGGTGGCCAGTATATAGGGCTTGGTCTGGGAGCATCTTCATTCTTCAAAGGGGAACGTTTCAGCAATACTTCAAATCTTGATGAATATATAGAGATTTGTGAGGATATAAGAGAAGAAATGACGAAGGATACCGATATCAACAGGCTTTATGAAAGTGCGGTGTCCGTAATGAGAAAGAATGTTGAAACTATATATATAGATGGCCGGATGGAAGAATTCATGTATCTTGGTCTCAGGATGACTGCCGGTGTAAGCAGAGAAGAGTTCAGGAAAAGGTTCGGCAGAGATGTATTTGAAATATATGGAGATGTTATAAATAAATATATTGATCAGGGATTTATGAGACAGGATAATGACAGAGTCCGCTTGACTGATGCGGGCATTGATGTGAGCAATTATATTCTTGCGGATTTTATCCTGGATAAGTGAGGGATTGATAATTCCGGATGTGATCGTAGTATGTCATTCTGACAGGAGCAGATGAACTTCTAAGAGGTTTCTCTGCTTCTGCCGGAATGACATTTTCTTTATAAATATTTAGATATGAATACTTTAATTAATTAAGAATTTTATATGGCAGAGTTTTTTATAAAAGTTAGCTTAAAAAATCAAGATACCGCTTGACACCGTGGGGCATAGGGTGTAAATTAATAGTTGCAATTAGCACTCAAAAGTTTTGAGTGCTAACAAGAAAATTAAATAAAGGATGGTGATTAGATGGAGCAGGATTTGGAGTATGATCTTGACGACAGAAAACAGACCATCCTCAAAGTTATCATTTCC
>CACZPG010000108.1 GCA_902782965.1 uncultured Lachnospiraceae bacterium | reverse complement strand
TATTTACCGGTTCTTTAATTCCATATCTGCCAAGTTTAAAGGTCCCGTCATAGAGAAAGAAGTCCATTTGGGTTTTAGATATTATCTTGGGAATATATACCTGCTTTCCTTCTTCGATTGCAGTATTAATAAGATAGCTCAGATCAACCTCATTCTCTATACTCATATAAGCCAGTATCACATCGGTATTCTTATAGATATTCATGGACATAAGCTTCTTACAGATTTCAAAGGATTTCTGTATCACTTCAGTATCATCCATTGACTTCCTGATAGCATAGATTTCCTGTCGCAAGAGCTTCTTCTCCTCAGAAAGCTTATCCGATTCATCAGATTTAGTCTGTTTTGCATTTCTGACAGTCTTACGAGTCTTATCCGTCTTCTCAATGGCAATAGTCTTATTATCTTTACCAGGATTCTTAGGGAGGTTCGGGATATTAGTCTTTGGAAGACTCTTCTTTACAGCCTTTGCTTTATCCTTAATTTCCGATACAGCTATATCCCCTCCTATCTTGACAAGCCTTTTAACCATGGCAGAAAGCTCAGTCTGCTTCTCCGGAGGCATTTCCTTAATGGAGCGAAGGATTTCTGATATTATCCTGACTCCACCATCACTTAATTCACTAAGAGTCTTGGCTCCTGTGGTATCAAGAGTAGAGAAAACAGATTCCGTGAAGATAGCTCTGTCCTCATCACTCATTTCAGACAGCCATTGCATCATTGTCTTATCAAATACTTTGCTTATCTCTGTCCTTTTCTCAGCCTCAACGAGACCCGTACCATAAACCTGCCAGGACAGGGGATCATGCTGATTGATACCCTTCGCATCGCTCTTAATAATTTTATTATCATATTCATTCGACAGAAGGATTCCTACCATAGATTCTTCCGGCAGAATACTTACTATCCTGGGAAGTATCCTCTGATAACAGTCAGTAGCCAGAATCTCATCTCTGAATCCCGGACCATCATTTGAATAAACTGTGAGAATTCTGCTTTGTATTTCCGGCTCACAGAATGCTGCTGCATAAACAGCGAAATTACCACCCTTGGAATGTCCACCAAGCATCAGATTCCCCCCAGATGCTTTATCATCCGCCTTACTGAAATAATAGTTTATATATTCAACTGCTCTTCTCTGTCCGGCTGTCTCATTCATGAAACTGAGATTGAAATCCTCTCTCCATCCGACTATGGTATTATCCGTTCCTCTGAACGCAACATAAATAATATCATTTGGAAGAATGAATGTAATCGCCGAATACTGTTCCTCTCTGGAAGCACTGATGAGGTTAATATAATTCTTAAGCACTGTACCTTTAAATCTTACTGATTCCGCAGCCTTCTTAAGCACCAATGGCGCCAGCTTGTAGAAGGTTCCTCTGCTGCGTATTTCCTCTTCAGTATGTATCTCGAAATACAGTTTTGAAGCATCAACGATAGAAAGGGTGTCATCCTGCGTCATGACACCCTCAAAATCCGTATAACATATTTCTGACAATATTAAATTATCCACTTCATTAAACGGACTGACTTCAAAAGGAATATCTCCGCGCCAGTCCAGATACTCCAGAATGTTGGACATCTATCTCACCAGTTCTTTCAATATTAATAATCTATCTCCTTCAGATATCTTGAAAGAGCATCCTGCCAGGTTGGAAGCGGCGTGAACCCCATATCCACAAGCTTGGATTTATCAAGTCTTGAATTAAATGGACGGGCAGCCTTGGATATTCCATACTCTGCAGTAGTTACAGGAACTACTTCCGTTGTATAACCGGCCTGTTTATATATTTCCTTAGTGAAGTCATACCAGGAAATGTAACCGCCCTCGTTAGTTGCATGATAATATCCGTATTTATCTGTCTCACTCATATCCACAAGCAGTCTTGCCAGGTCAAGGGTATAGGTAGGTGTTCCTATCTGATCACTTACTACAGTAACCCTGTCATGAGTTTTTCCTACATTCAGCATTGTCTTGATGAAATTCTTTCCGTTAACACCAAACACCCATGCTATTCTTACTATGAAATACTTCTCTAAAGTATCTGCAACTGCAAGCTCTCCCTCCAGCTTTGTCTGTCCATACACTGAAAGCGGCGCATAGTCTTTGCACTCAGGCTCCCATGGTTTTTCACCCTGTCCATTGAATACATAATCCGTGGAAATGTATATCATCTTGCAGTCAAGTTCTTTACAAACATCTGCTATATTTCTGGTTCCATCAGCATTTATAGCTCTGACTTTAGGCTGATTCTCTTCATCCTCTGCCGCATCTACTGCTGTCCAGGCAGCACAATGAATAACCACATCAGGACTTACTTCTTTAATTACCTTTGAAACTGCTTCTCTGTCTGTTATATCAAGACTTACATAAGGCATGGTGGTAACTGCTGTTCCATCCTGCTCACCACTATACTCAGCCATTATATCGCTGCCAACACCTTCATAGCCTCTGGCAGCAAGGTTATTCATTACATCGTGTCCGAGCTGTCCGCACACGCCTGTTACAAAATATTTCATTATATTCTTCCTTTCAGATCAAATTTACTCCATCAATGAAATGGTATCAAATCTGTATTTGAAACGCAACCAGATAATTAGTTATCTCCATCCGGCTTTGCGGGTGGTTCGCCTTCCGGTTTCTCACCATTTCCGGGAGCACTGGTATCTCCATCCGGCTTTGCGGGTGGTTCACCTTCCGGTTTCTCACCATTTCCGGGACCATTGCCATCTCCATCGGGTGGTGCCTGCATTTCACCGCCTGCATTTGCCTTTGCTTCAACTGCTTCACCGGCAGACTCTGTGCCTTCTTTATACTCTGTTCCATTTACATACAATTTATGTCCATTCAGATCAATTGAAGATGCATCACAGGTCAGACTGGTTATATAGGAATCTCCGGTAAGAGTCCACTTAGATTCTCCTGTGAGTTCCACATACACATCTCCCTCCTGTCCTGACGAATTGATCGCACCATTAAATTGTGATTCACTGGTCAGATACATATTCAGTGTAGATACGGAATCAACTATTATATCTCCGTCAATCTGCTGTTCACCAACCTTAAGGGTTACATTTCCTCCATTGCTGCCTTCCTGACCCCAGCCTGCAGCTGCCGCTCTAAGGAATACACCATCAGAGTCCTCATTTACTATTTCATTATTCTGGAGTGTAATAACTGCTACTGTATTATTTACGAAGAAAACATCGCCTTTTTTATTTGTAAGGGAGCTGTCATTCATGGTAAATGATGCAGTACCCTGATCAGCATCACCTGACATAGACTGGTATATCATAACCGCTTTATAGGTATCGGATTTGTCGCTGTTCAGCTTATTATTATCCGCCGTAAGTTCGACCATATCCAGGGTAACTGAATTCTTTCCTTCAACTACTATACCCTCTGAAGCAGTGGACTCCAGGATGGCATCTTCCACACTTATATCTGCAGTAGAATAGATTACCGGTGATCCGGTTCCATCTGTTACGTATGAACCACCTTCTACATTTACATCTCCACCACCTCTGTCAGACCTGATTGCTGCTGAGGAATTTCCGGTAGTATGTATATTCAGATTAGTAGCATTCATGGTTCCGCCACCTGTGGTCATGATTCCACCGGAACAGTTACCTGAGGTTTCAATAAGTGAATTTGACACATTGACCGTGGTACCTTCACCGCAAGAGAACACACCATTGGCATGAGTTCCGTCAGATTCAACTATCATATCTGAAAGATTGAGAGTAGCTCCGTTAGTTGCAAACACAGCTGCATTATCGCCATAGAAATCAGCCTCGTCACCTTCTGCATCACCTGATTTCTTAACTTCAACATTCCTGTATTCAGCCGTATCTCCATCAGCTGTGATAACATGCTCTCCATCAGCTGAATTCTCCTGGGTCTCATCTATTACAATTGAATCTCTGGTAGGAAGCTCAGAATCCAGATAATCCATATCCTCTTCTGCTTCCTCATCATCCAGAACCTCTTCATCTTCTACATCTTCATCTTCGCTCTCATCAAGTTCAAGCTCATAACCGGATTCTTCCAGGTCTTCTGAATCATTGGCTCCACAGCCGCTAAGCCCTATTATCATTCCAAGAGACAATATCATCGCATAATATTTTGCATACCTATACAAACCTTTTCTCATAATTCTTCAACTCCTTCCATCTATTAAAACAATACCACCATCCTGACTGTCGGTTCATGAACTATAGACATCATAAAACCGGAATCTTAAATAAAGCTGAAATATTATAAAATTATTTTTCATCAAAATAAAAATCAAAATGATAAGCAAAATGATAAGGGTGTCAAAAATAATTTCGACACCCTCTTAACACATTATACGTTTATTTCTGCAGTGAGACCAAGTTCTTCTTTATTGGCATCAAGTACCGGCTTGATCACTTCGTTGATATATTCTTCTGTCTGCTGAGGAGCACGTCCTACATAAAGGGATGGTTCCATCAGACTCTCAAGTTCTTCAAGTGTTCTTCCGAATGCAGGGTCAGCCGCTATTCTCTGGAGAAGGTCATTCGGCTTTCCTTCCTTCTTAACTACCGCTCCGGCTTCCATGGAGTACTGTCTGATCTTCTCATGAAGTTCCTGTCTGTCACCGCCTGCCTTGGTAGCATCCATCATTATATTCTCTGTTGCCATGAAAGGAATCTCCTCCATGAACTTAGCATATATAACCTTGTCATAAACCACAAGACCATCTACAACATTCAGATACAGATCAAGTATTCCATCTACTGCAAGGAATGCTTCAGGTACTGAGATTCTCTTGTTAGCTGAATCATCCAGAGTTCTCTCAAACCACTGTGTTGAAGCAGTGATTGCAGGATTAATGGCATCAGCGATAACATAATTAGCAAGTGAAGCTATTCTCTCACTTCTCATAGGGTTTCTCTTATATGCCATAGCAGATGAACCGATCTGATTCTTCTCGAAAGGTTCTTCAATCTGTTTCAGATGCTGAAGAAGTCTGATATCATTTGAGAATTTATGAGCTGACTGAGCTATTCCGGCAAGTACATTCAGGACTCTGCTGTCCACCTTACGGGAATAGGTCTGTCCGGATACCGGATAAACATCCTCGAAGCCCATCTTCTCAGCAATGAGCTTGTCAAGCTTCTTAACCTTCTCATGATCTCCATTGAAGAGTTCAAGGAATGAAGCCTGTGTTCCTGTAGTACCTTTGGAGCCCAGAAGTTTCTGCTGAGAGATCATGTACTCAACATCCTGAAGGTCCATATATAATTCATTAAGCCAGAGAGTTGCCCTCTTTCCTACTGTTGTAGGCTGAGCAGGCTGGAAATGTGTAAACGCGATTGTCGGAAGATCCTTATACTCCATGGCAAACTTGGAAAGCTCATTTATAACATTAAGAAGCTTCTTACGAACCAGTTTGAGACCTTCTGTCATAATGATTACATCAGTGTTATCACCAACATAACAGCTTGTGGCACCAAGGTGGATAATTCCTGCTGCCTTAGGACAAATAGCACCATAAGTATGAACATGAGCCATAACATCATGACGTACTTTGGCTTCTTCAGCCTTAGCCATCTCATAATCTATCTCCTCTGCATGACTCTTCAGTTCATCGATCATTTCCTGATTGATTCTCGGATTACCATTCTCATCCGGAAGTTCAAGCTCCATTTCAGCTTCAGCAAGAGCTATCCAGAGACGTCTCCAGGTTTTGAATTTCTTATCCGGTGAAAAGATATACTGCATTTCCTTACTGGCATATCTCTCAGAAAGTGGACTTACATACTTATCGTAACTCATTTCAATTCTCCTTATTATTTCAATTATTAAACAGCGGCTGTCAAAAGTTCCTTTTGACACCATATTTCATAAGCAACTATTATGCTGTCGACTTTCTCAATCCTAAACCATCGACGCAATAAAATCAACCGGAAAAACAAATAATAAAGAATAGATACCCTAAAAAGTGATATACTGAAGATATGATTATACCAGTCATAATACAATCATAATACAGTCATAATATTAGTAAGTTATATTGGGCCGGATGTAGATAAGTATAGCGGGAAGATCATATAGTTAAGGGGGCTACTATGATTACGATTAAATACAATGAATTATTAACGGTCGCTGATATAATTGAAGACAAGAGAAAATCCTTGAAACAATCAGTAAAAGAGACCGATTCAGCAGTATTTATGCTTGATGACATTTGGGACAGTGAAATGTCAGACAAATATATAAGGGAATACCAGGCCTGTTCTAAATCCTTCAATGACGTAGACAGGTTGCTATCAGATATAACAAAAAATATGACCGCAATAGCACGCTACTGCGATCATATACTGAAACTTAATGACAAATAGATATTCGATTACTGATTACTTCCCTATATTGTTTCCGGTTCAGGATAATCAACACCCAGAGTATCCACTGTAACTGTCTTCATAACCTGTGGAACCACCGGCTTGTCTGCCCAGCCGGTCTTAGTAACAGCTATCCTGTCCACTACATCCTGACCCTCTATTACTTTTCCGAAGGCTGCATACTCACCATCAAGATGAGGTGAATCCGCATGCATAATGAAGAACTGTGAACCAGCACTGTCAGGCATCATGGAACGAGCCATTGAAAGCACACCAACTGTATGCTTAAGATCATTCTTAAATCCATTAGAAGAGAATTCTCCTTTAATGGAATATCCCGGTCCACCGGTACCTCTTCCATCAGGATCTCCACCCTGAATCATAAATCCGGGAATAACTCTGTGGAATATTACTCCATCATAGAAATTCTTCTTAATCAGTGAAATGAAATTATTAACTGTATTAGGAGCAATCTCAGGATAAAGCTCCGCCTTAATAATTCCACCATCTTCCATTGTTATAGTAACAATCGGATTAGCCATTGTTATTTCTCCTTTCAAAACACGTTTATTTTTCATCATATTATGATATCGCTGTCAGAAATGCATTCTGACAGAATCTGACTTACTCCAAGTCAGTATATCACAGGAATTACGAAAAATAAAACATATTCCAACATTACATACGGAGCATTGGCATTTCCATCTGTTTCTTCTTAAGCTTATCCTTATCAAGAGTTCTCTCAAGACGTCTTTCCTTAGCCCTCTGGGCACGAGCCTTCTTAGCTTCGATCGAACGTGCAGCTCCGAACTCTTTGATATCCACATGGTCCTTATGATTAGAACGTTCAGAACCACGTGTATAATTAATCTTATCAACTATAGCTTCGGTCTTATCATTCAGAGCCGGATTATGATCATTCATTATGGAAAGAGCATCCAGAGCTGTATTGAAATGCTCCATTCCAGCATCTGTTCTTCTAACCCTCTCCTTACCCTGAATATTTCTCTCTATACTCTGCATAAGCTTGTAGTTCTTTATGATTATTCTATCCTTGCTTGTCTTGTCCGGATCAATCTCAGCCACGTCCTTAATACAATTAGCCATAGTATTGTACTGGGCTCCTCTGCTGTCATCCATCGGCATGTTGTCAGCAAGTGTCTTCATCTGTTTAACGTAATCCTTCAGATTATCTTTAGGCGCATAAAGAGTATTCAGCTGATGATTCACTCCCTTTCTAAGATTCTCAGGATTACTGAGCATTGAATCTATTTCAACCTCATGAAGATCATCCAGATCAAGAGTTCTTTTTATCTTCTCTGCTTTTCTATGAATTACATTTTCGTTATATTTCTTATTACCGGCCTTCATCAGCATATATGCTGTAGATGCTTTAGCCAGGGTATCAATCTTCTCTCTTGGTTTCTTCTCTGAAAGAGCCTCCCCTGTATGCGCCTCAATATACGCTTTGAATTTAGCGTCAGCCTGTGACGAAACCTTTTTCGGTGTTTCTTTGATTTTATCTTCTTTCATAACGCTTTCCTCTCATACCAAAAACCGTCTGATCACGTTTATTTCTCTTCAAGCCCATTCGCTCCTATTGTAAGCTCACCAATGTTATCAAGAACTTCACTCTGGAAGAGAAGCGCTTCCTGATCCTGGAAACCTATAAACAGGAGTTCTTCTATCTGATCTCTGTTAAAGAAATACATTTTATCCGAATCATTAATTCCTTCCGGATAAGGAACTCCGACATAATCATAAATCATGTCATTTTCTTCCGTTGTTACTACTCTTCCTATTACCATGAGCTTACGCTCAGCTCCCTCAGTTCTTATGATTGATCCTATCGGTAACATGTTCTTATACATGATATATCCTCCTTCTATAAATGTGGCAGATTTTTCTTGTTAAAAGTATTTGATCTCTTGATATTTGTATTTTCTTTGTTGTTCTCTTTGCTATTGTCTTTGCTATTATTGTTAATGTCTTTATTGTTATCTTTATTATTGTCTTTGTTATTGGCTTTGTTAACACCTTTAACTGTATTAGATCTTTTAAGTGTATTCTTCTTGTCAGCGCTTCCTTTTCCTTTTTCAGGATTAGCTATTTCCGGATCTAACTTATCTTTATTATCATGCAACTCCAATAAATCATTTTTCTCAATATTTTTATTCTTCTTCGCTTTGTATTTTGCAATAAGTTTCTTAAGCTTGGACTTACGCCAAAGAGTTTTAACATTCTTAACTGCATCAGTCCAATTTACATTAATTGCGAGACCGGCACCGATACCAAGCGCTCCTGCAAGTGAGAATTGAACTCCTCCTGTTTGAATTTCTCCACCAATGCTACCGCCAATACCGGCACCATATGTTGAAAATGAAACTCCTACCCTTACTCCCAGGATGCTTATAGAACCACTTCCACCACCTTTAAAGGCTGAAAGGACTCCACCCATAGTTCCGGATATACCATATGCTTCATGAGTTTTTCCATCAGGGTCCGTTACAGTAATATTTCCAATTCCACCCTTCATAACTCCAAAGGCATAACCTACACTTATATTTCCTCCTACACTTCCGGCAATAGGACCTTTACCTGCCTTCAGTTTGATCCTTGCTCTGATTGCCGAAGCTTCACCTGTCATCATAGCATCGGCTCCAGGGCTTACCCAGCTGGCTCCGATAGTAGTGCTCTGCTTAACCTGTCCGAAGGCAATACCTCCTGAAAGTGATACACTTTTATGTTTTGACTGATATTTAAGACCTATCTTACCTATACGGCCTTTTATATCCGTACCATACCTTGTAGTGTGGAAAGTACTGGAACTATCAGCTTCAAACGCATCGTTCGCAGCAGTAACACCTTTGTATCCAGGTTTTCCAACTCGGAATCCGAATAACTCTTTCTTTACAGTTCTGTGAAGAGTTTCATCAATATTCTTATATGCGGTTATTTCGTATCCCGGCTTTCTATGAATAATTCCTGCATCTTGCAGTTCTCTCAGATCACGTAAATCCTTATAAAACTTCCTTTCATTATTATTTTTAGCATTCTTTATAAGTGATTCATAATCTTTGACACTGAATACTCTTCCCAATGTATTTGTATGCGGAAGTTTCACATACGCCTTATTTGAAATGACCTTCATCTTAAGATCTAAAAATCTGGCAACCTGCTCCAGCTCATCACCCTTATTTGTAAGAGCCTCTTTTGAACCGAAAGCTTTCATCTTATCTGAAATGAGAAGATCCAGCTTCTCCTTGATATTCTTTCTGTCTTTGTCAGTAAACTTACGGCCTTTTCTTTCTATTGTTTTCTTCGCAGATTCCATAGATTTATTCATAGCCGAAGCAGACCAGTCTTTCATAAATGACTTTATCTGATTTTCACTCATACTTTGAATCTTTTCATTGGCTCTTATAGCCTTCTCCATCATGATTCTCATGCTTGGATATTTCTGACAGAGATCTGAATCATTCTTGTATGACAAAATATCATCAGGGCTCATGAAATCCATAAGCGCATCAAACTCTTCATGTGTGAGTTCATCTGTCCGCGCAAGTTTTTTAACATTCTTCTCATATGTAACAACCTGCTTCTTTGCAAGATATCTTACATTCTGTTTCCATTTAAGAGCCCAGTCTGTTTCTCTCACATCACCCGGTTCCAGCTGATCCGGAGGGATGATTCCAAACTCAGGACCGGGGTTATTGGGAATTGTTGTACCAATATCAAGCAGAGCTTTAGCTCCATCATAACGAATTTTGTACACCTCCGGAGCATCAGGAGCAGCAACACCTTTTTCAAGTCTGTAATCATGATAAGTTTTTGCATGAGTTCTCATTACAGCGAGTTTTTCTTCCAGCTTCTCCTTATCCGCAATCTTAAGCATTTCCTCGCCGTTATGCTTTTCAAGCAACTCCAAAACATCGTTGATAGAGTCTCTCAAATTATTATACTTTCGAGAATTATGAGTAAAAAATCCTCTGTCTGTCTTAAGCATTCCGGAAATATCCTTCAGCTTTTCTTCCAGAAAAAGTCTGTAAGTCAGATTTTTACTAGATTCATCATCAAGCTTATTTGCATTGTTTTTAACAATATTATTTTGATCATTAACTATAATATTGTCCTGGCTTTCATCTACTTCTTTCATAACACACCCGCTTCCTTCTACCTAAATCAATAAACAACACTGATAAAATTATAACCGCAGATATATAACAAAAGCGCAACAGATATATATAATATTTCCGATTTTTTACCTATTTTTTACATTATTTTCTATTTTTTTCAATCCAGTCAACCGCAAAATCTACTAACTCACGTTGTTTCATAAGTTTTAATTCGGTTCCTCCTATTGGAACAACATTTACAGCATGTGCAGCTTCCTTTAAAGCTTCAACTATCTCTCTTAATTACTGTTTTCATTTTACTCAAATGTCTCCTCCATCGTGTTTATTTATGATAAAACACATACAGCTTTAAATATAATCGTAAACATAATTCTTTATACTCCCATAATACCAGATGCACTATTGTCTACGTTTTGAACCACCAGGTATTAAATTTAAAATACTCTTTTTACTACATTATCAACGTAAGAGAATCCGGCTCTACATGACATTTCAGGAACTTGATTTCTACTCCCGAATTCTTCGCATCCTCAAGAGCAGTTCCAAACTCCGGATGGATATCCATATCGGCTCTCACCTCAGAAACTCCATCCATTTGAATCACAAAAGCAAGTATGGCATGATATCCGTCTTCCTTCGCCTTTATCAGTTCACGGATGTGCTTCACGCCGCGCTCAGTTGGAGCATCCGGAAAATAACCTATACCGTCTATTTCCAGTGTGCATCCTTTCACTTCCATCAGATACTTCTCTGAACTACGTTCCATGTAAAAATCTATACGAGAATTACCGTAAGTATATTCCGGCACCACGATATCATAATCCCGGGATGACAGCCATTCCTTAACTACCTTATTAGGAGCCTGACTGTCAATGTTGAATAAAATACCGTTACCTTTCCGTACCGCTATCAGATCATATTTCGTTTTACGATTCGGCGTCCCAGGCGCTGTCAGCCAAACTTCACTTCCGGGTATCAGAAGCTCCTTACAACGGCCCGTATTCTTAACGTGCACAGACTCCCTTCGTCCGTCAATATCCACCTCAGCAATGAATCTGTTCGGACGTTTCAGAAATACCGCTTTAGTTACATTTTCATAAAACATAAGT
>CACZPG010000107.1 GCA_902782965.1 uncultured Lachnospiraceae bacterium | reverse complement strand
TAAAACAAACGAATAATTCAGATAAAGAACAGATAAATGATTATATATCTCCTGACAGAAATGAAGTCATCAGATATCTGGGTTATCGGGGGATAACTGAGCCGGATGAGAAGCTGAATGCTATGATTGACGAGTGTATCAAGGAGATGCAGGCTAAGTTTTCACCTCGAAGTGTGTATAAGACCTTTCCCATCAACTGGGAGAATGTAGAGCAAAACAGCTATAGCTCTGATACATTTGACGATAATTCTGAAAGCGCTGAATATCCTGAATATAATAAGAACCCCAATACTGAAGATAAAATACCGGAAAGAACCTGTGAATTCGCAGGTATCCGGGTTTCCTCCGGAAATCTGCTAAAGAATCTGAAAGGATGCAGTAAGATTGTATTGCTTGCTGTGACTCTCGGGCCAGCTCCGGATATGCTGGTCCGGCGTTCTGAGATAAGAGATATAATGAAGGCTTATACCTATCAGGCGGTGGGAGCTGCAATGGTAGAAGCCTGGTGTAACGAGATCAATGACAGGATTATTGAAGAGGCAAGGGCTGAGGGGATGTTTGCCAGACCGAGATTTTCTCCCGGATATGGAGATTTTCCATTAGAGGTTCAGAGAGACTTCGAAAGGATACTGGAAATGCCAAAGTCGATTGGAGTGACTCTGTCTGACAGCCTGCTCATGACGCCTACCAAATCAATAACCGCGGTGATAGGATTATCGGATATAGATATTGATTGTCACAGGGGTGGCTGTGAAGAATGCAACATGCATGAAACCTGTCAGTTCTCACGATAAGTTACCGAAGGGTGCTATCAGATATCAAGATATCTATCGAAAGAATAAATTCTTATAACTTAAAATATTAGAAATAAAGTTAGAAAGAAAAACTATAAAGAACGTTTTGAATGAAAACTTAGAAAGTCGAGTGATTATGAAGAAAGATTTACGAGAAAAATTAGGTAAGGAGTGGCTCTTCTGTGATGGAGGTATGGGTACCTTCCTTCAGGAGAGAGGATTGCAGGGGGGGGAGCTTCCTGAGAGATGGAACCTTACTCATCCTGATATTATAATGGAGCTTTTTGAAAGCTATCTCAGAGCCGGAGCGGATATATTCAATACGAACTCATTTGGACTCAACTCCTTGAAATATCCCGGTGAGGTGGCCGAGATAATGAAGGCTTCTGTTGAGCTGGCTAAGCAGGCACGTGTGAATACCGGAAGAGAGGATGCTTATATTGCCATAGATATTGGTCCGACCGGTAAGCTGCTTGAACCTATGGGAGATCTCAGCTTTGACCGAGCGGTAGAATTATTTGCCGAGACTATTAAGGCCGGAGCAGAGGCAGGTGGTGATCTGGTTCTGATCGAGACCATGAGTGACAGCTATGAGGCTAAGGCGGCCGTTCTTGCTGCGAAGGAGAACACCGACCTGCCGGTTATAGTTACTACGATATATGATGAGAAGGGAAAGCTTCTCACCGGCGGTACAGTTGATTCAACTGTTGCCATGCTGGAGGGACTTGGGGTTGACGCCCTCGGAATCAACTGCGGACTCGGTCCTGATCTGATGATTCCTATGGTTCAGAGAATGACTGAGGTAGCGTCTGTTCCGATAGTTGTCAATCCTAATGCTGGACTTCCACGTACTGAGAATGGTCAGACGGTCTTCGATGTTGGACCTGAGGAATTCTCAGAGGTTATGAGCAAGATAGCAGACATGGGCGTTCAGGTTCTGGGCGGCTGCTGTGGTACCACTCCGGAGCATATTCGTCAGACAATCGATAAGGTTCGTCCGAAGAAATTTGTACCTAATACTCCTAAGGATTTTACGGTAGTTACCTCCTTCTGTCAGGCGGTTACAGTTGACCGCAAGCCAATCATCATCGGTGAGAGAATCAATCCTACCGGAAAGAAGCGTTTCAAGCAGGCGCTTCGTGATAATGATATTGATTACATTCTTTCCCAGGGACTGGAGCAGGAGGATGCCGGAGCGGATATCCTGGATGTAAATGTAGGTCTTCCGGAGATTGATGAGCCTGGCATGATGCGGGAAGTGGTTACCCGTCTTCAGGGTGTCACAGGACTGCCGCTTCAGCTGGATACCACAGATATCGAGGCGCTGGAAATGGGTCTCAGATATTATAATGGAAAGCCGATGATCAATTCTGTTAACGGAAAGCAGGAAGTTATCAAGGCTGTAATGCCTCTGGTCAAGAAGTATGGTGGTGTGCTTGTAGGACTTGCTCTGGATGAGGATGGAATACCTGAAACTGCTGATGGAAGAATTAGAGTAGCTGATAAGATTTATCAGGCTGCTGACGAATATGGGATTCCGAGAAAGGATATTGTAATAGATGGACTCTGTATGACCATTTCTTCAGATTCCTCTTCAGCGGTTACTACGCTGGAGACTCTTAGAAGAATCAGGGATGAATATCATGGTCACAGTATTCTCGGCGTTTCCAATATTTCCTTCGGTCTGCCACAGCGTCAGATCATTAATTCCTATTTCCTGACAATGGCAATGGACAGCGGACTCAGTTTCGCGATTATGAATCCTAACAATGAACAGATGATGGCAGCCTACAGGGCGTTTGTGGCTCTTTCAGATATGGATCCACAGTGTATGAATTATATAGAAGCTTATGCAAATGCTTCTGTATCGGTTATTTCTTCTGGAAATGCCGGAGCAGCGGCAGGCGGTTCAGGTCAGGGAGGCTCGGCACAGGGCGGTTCAGATGCAGGTGCCGGTGCTTCAGGCGGCGGATCGAAGCTTTCGAATGCAATAGAACGTGGTATGGTCGGAGTGGCTGAGGCTGAAATGAAGGAGGCTATTCAGACCAGGGATGCACTGGAAGTGATAAATGATGAACTGATACCTGCGCTTGATAAGGTTGGAAAAGGTTTCGAAAAGGGTACAGTTTTCCTTCCCCAGCTTCTGATGAGTGCTGATGCAGCGAAGGCGGCATTTGAAGTGGTTAAGGCTGCTATGGCCGGCAAACCACGTGAGCTTAAAGGAAAGGTTATCATAGCGACAGTCAAAGGAGATATACATGATATCGGAAAGAATATCGTCAAGGTAATGCTTGAGAATTATGGCTATGATGTAATCGATCTGGGCAAGGATGTTCCACCTGAGGTGATTGTGGACAGGGCAATAGAAGATGATGTCAAGCTTGTGGGACTCAGTGCTCTTATGACTACGACAGTGGTAAGCATGGAAGATACCATCAAGCTTCTCAGAGAGAAGAAGCCGGATACGAAGGTAGTGGTCGGTGGAGCGGTAATGACACAGGAATATGCAGATGCCATCGGAGCGGACTGCTATGCCAAGGATGCCATGGCCACCGTAAGATATGCTGACGAAGTTTTTTCGTAATACTATACATAAAGGAGAAGATAAATTATATTCAATAAATGGTCTGGTTAAGAAAGCTAAGGTAACTGTGAAGTAAATAACAAAAATCTCCGGCATGTGTCATATGACGCCTGCCGGAGTTTTATTTTACTTATGATTTATCTGATTATGTAATTTGATATGTAATCAAATCATACAATTAGCATTTCGCTTTGTTTATTTACTTTGGGTCACCCTTTTACTGGGAAATCGCTGCGAAACCGAGTTTGATATCTTCGATGATGTCATCTACATTTTCGAGACCTACTGAGAAACGAATCATTCCGCCTTCGATTCCTGCAGCTACAAGCTGTTCGTCTGTAAGCTGTCTGTGAGTCTCACTTGCAGGATGAAGCACGCAGGTTCTGATATCAGCTACGTGTACTTCGTTTGAAGCAAGCTTCAGTGAATTCATGAATTTCATTGCTGCTTCACGGCCACCCTTGATAACGAAAGAGATTACACCACTTGACTTGCCGCCGAGATATTTCTTGGCAAGCTCATAATTAGAATCGGATTCAAGACCCGGATAAGTGATGGATTCGATGTATTCGCTTCCTTCAAGGAATTTAGCTACTTTATAAGCGTTCTGATAATACTGCTCCATACGGATATGCATTGTCTCGAGTCCGAGATTAAGCAGGAATGCTGAATGTGCAGCAGGGTAGCAGCCGAAGTCTCTCATGAGCTGCATACGTGCTTTGAGAATGTATGCCTGTTTGCCATAAGTCTCAACATATGATATTCCATGATAGCTCTCATCTGGTTCAACAAGTTCAGGGAATTTGCCATTGGTCCAGTCGAAGTTACCGCTGTCAACGATGATTCCACCGCCCTGTACAGCGTGACCGTCCATATACTTAGTAGTTGAATGAACTACGATATCAGCGCCAAATTCAAACGGTTTACATAATATTGGGGTTGCAAATGTATTATCTACGATAAGAGGTACTCCGAATTCATGAGCAAGATTTGCGAATCTCTCTATATCGAATACCTTAAGAGCAGGGTTAGCGATTGTCTCACCGAATACACATTTAGTGTTCTCTTTGAAAGCAGCTCTGATTTCGTCGTCTGTAGCATCCTGGCTTACAAATATACATTCGATTCCGAGTTTCTTAAGAGTGAATGCGAAAAGGTTAACAGTACCTCCGTATATTTCAGGTACGGAAATGATGCTGTCACCGGCCTGAGCAATATTAAGTATTGAAAGCAGAGAAGCAGCCTGTCCTGAAGAAGTAGCCATTGCTCCGACACCGCCTTCAAGCTGATTGATTTTCTCTTCAACAGCCATAACAGTAGGATTAGCGAATCTTGAGTAGATGAGAGCCTTGGTAGGATCATCGAATACTGCAGCGATTTCTTCTGTTGAATCAAATCTGTAGGTAGTGCTCTGAACTATTGGAATTACTCTTGGCTCAGTGTTCTTGGGTGAATAACCTGCATGCAGGCATTTGGTTTCATCTTTCATGGTTGTCCTCCTGACATTATTATCATTATAAATATCAACAAATATAACATATGCCAAATGAAAAATAAATTACTAGTTATAGTATTGGACTATAATGCTTATATGAAATACTTATTACTTGCTATAGGTATAGACTATAGTGGATCCGAAAAATAATCGTTTTGCAAGGGATATTCCATTGCGGCCTTTTGCTCTTTTGTTGGTCTGGCAGTGAGTGGTATCGTTTGGTGAGGCGTTTATGATTCGTAACGTATACGTTGATGACAGGTAACGCATGATTTACAAAATTCCATACAGATGATAAAATGATGTAGTTTATATGTATATTTTAAAGTTGTTAAAGGTTTGTGGTGGCGCGATTGATGAGAATATCAATCTCACGTCATTTTTTGAGGGGATTGCCATGATCAAAATATTAATAGTAGAAGATGAAAAACCTATTTCCAATCTGATACGTCTTAGCCTTAAGGGCGCAGGATATAACTGTGATACTGCTTTTGATGGAGAGGAAGCTATCGAGAAGATTGATGAGAATCCGTATGATCTGATTCTTCTGGATATCATGCTTCCGAAGGTTGACGGTTTCGAAGTAATGGAATATGTCAGACCTCTGGGTATCCCGGTTATTTTTCTTACTGCCAAGGATGCTCTGGATGACAGGGTCAACGGCCTGAAGATGGGCGCTGAGGATTATATTATCAAACCCTTTGAGGTGGCAGAGCTGATTGCCAGAGTTGAAGTGGTTCTCAGAAGATACAACAAGACGGAAGATACCTTCACTCTGAATGGTCTTACTGTTGATGCGGTGTCAATGGTTGCTAAGAGAGATGGTAAGGAAATAAGCCTGACTCCGAAGGAGTTCGAACTTCTGCTTCTTTTCCTGAGAACTCCTAATACAGCACTTTACAGAGATACTATTTATGAGAAGGTCTGGGGCGGAGAACTTGAATACGGCAGCAAGACGGTGGATCTTCATGTTCAGAGACTCCGTAAGAAGGCCGGACTTACCAAGGAACTCAGGTCCGTCAGCAAGGTTGGCTACAGATTGGATGTTAAATGATTATATTTTAAATGATTATTTATTAAATCATTATATTGTTAGAGGAAATGAATCTTGAGCTTACGTCTTAGAATCTCATTGATAATGACAATACTTGTTTCTATACTTTTCAGTGTAGGCTCCACCATCATTATTCACAGGTCTTACATGACCTCCCTCGACAGAGAGGAACGTGAGGCTGTCGACAGTCTTCAGATGGTTAACAATGTATTCAGATTGTCATACGAAAACAGCGGCAGACTGAGTGAGGATCAGCTGCTTAATATTCTCAGAAGTCTGGGAACATACAGGACATCTTCGGATGTCTTTTTGTTGTATAAGGATGACTATCTGATTTATGGAAATGTCCAGAGCAGTGAGGTTAATCTGGACCTCGAAAATATAAAGGAAAGTATTGCGGATGACGGTGGTATTTCTGTTAATTATCAGTCCTCCGATGATGGACTGAAATATATAATCAGTTCCTCCAGAATTCTGGTAGGAGATAAGCAGTACATTATGTGTATCTGTCGTAATATTGAACAGGTACTGAATATGAGAAACCGCCTTTATAATATTTTCGTTAAGTCCTTCTTTATCGTTCTTGCAATTACAGCTATTGTTTCCTGGATTCTGTCATTTATCCTGATCAAGCCACTCCGAAATCTCGGAAAGGCTACCAGGGAGATCGCGGGTGGAAATCTGTCCTATCGTTCGGATATTAGAACGCCGGATGAGATAGGAGAACTTTCACGTGATTTTGATATGATGACTGATAAGCTTGAACATAATATGGATCTTCTGAAGGAGGCTGCTGAGGAGAAGGACAGATTTATGGGTGCGTTTACTCACGAGCTTAAGACTCCGATGACTTCCATAATCGGATACGCTGAGCTGCTCAGAACTCAGGATCTGGAGAAGGAAGACAGGGACGATGCTCTGGAATACATTTATTCCGAGTCGAAGCGTCTGGAAAGTATGTCTCTCAAGCTTCTGCAGCTTTTTGTTTCAGATAAAGACAAGCTGGATCTCAAAGAAGTCAGCCCTAAGGATATGGTGGAAGATATTGTAACACATCTGACTCCTACATTGTCTGAACAAAGTATCGAGATAAGCTGTACTACCGAGGAAGGTACTGTATTTATCGAACCCGATCTGGTAAGAACTCTTATTCTTAATATAATTGACAATGCCCGTAAGGCTATGGATAAAAAGGGTAAGATTGAAGTGTCTCAGACTCTTGAAGAGGGTGGCGTCAGATTTGTTATTTCCGACAATGGTAAAGGTATGCCGAAGGAGGCTCTGGAACACATTACTGAGGCGTTCTACAGAGTTGATAAATCACGTTCGAGAGCGCAGGGCGGCGCAGGACTCGGTCTGTCTCTTGTAGCCAAGATTGTAGAACTTCATAACGGTACTATAGATTTCGCAAGTGAACCGGGTGAAGGTACTGTGGTTACAGTATTTCTGAAGGGAGGTGAACTCTCTGATGAAGGATAAGAAGTCGATTGTATATATAGTTATATTTGCGTTGAGCATTTTTGTTGCATTTATGATTCCTGTTGCTGTATTCAAATATGAAGACAGGCGTACTATCAATTATGATATACATTATGCAGCAGAGGGTATGAATCTGAATTCCTCCAGTATTGATATTTCTGAGAAGCTTCTGGATTTCTCGAGCGAACTTACAGATTTTTCTTATCTTTATATGGATGATAATGAGAAGGTTCCTACGATTCAGAATCCTAAGGAAGTCAAGGCAATGGCTGTATTTGATTTCATCGAAGTTTTCCTGGGTTCTGAATATGAGAATTATCTTGCAGGGATTGTAGGGCGTTCTGATGTGCAGGACGGGCTTCTGGATTATCTTGTCAATGGTGCTGAGGACTATGTTACGCCGATGTTCATGATAAGAGCAGACAAGAAGGATATGTTCCTGGTGTGGGAGATTGATATAAATGATGATCGTATCGGAAATTTGGAACTCTTCCTGGATGATGATACCGGAAAACTCCTTTCTATCAGGATGGAGGATAACTATGTAAATGATGAGCTCTTCAGAAATCTGGTTGATTCGGATGCTTTCATGGACAGGATAGCCGGATACTATGATCTGAAGGTTTCAGAGATAACCAATATCCTTGACAGTAGTATTGTGAAGAGCAGAATTACTATGCAGTCAGTAATACTGGATAATGACTTTACGGTGAATTTTGTTCTTGACGGAAATGGTGATAAAAGTATATATTTTAACAGCGTTGATGAGACGAGTCTTATATATGATATAAATGATGGTTCTGATGAGGGATTGATTGATAATTCTTCTGATGATGTGAAGGAAAATAGTATTAACAGTTCGGAGGATGGGGCCGAACCTGAATTGGATGATTAAGACAAATGAGTGATACCGGCAGAAATAGAAATAGTGAATATAGAAGTGGCTCGGGAAACCGCGAGAGTCGAAATCGAAGCCGCGAATATCGGGAGAACAATTACCGAAGAAGCGAGAGCCGAGAACGCGGAAGGAGCAGTTCGGGAAATCGAGAAGATCGTAGTCGCGAGTATCGAGGAAGCGGAAATCGGGATCGTGCAAGAAGCAGCTCGGGAAGCCGTGAGAATCGTAATCGCGATTCCAGAAGCCGAGAGAACAGAAACCGCGAATATGTAGGTTATGAATCCTACGGTCGTGAGCAGGTAAGACGTGGCAGTCAGGACACTGTGAGAAGGAAATCCGGCAGGGACGCCTACGACAGACAGCGGACTCAGAGACATAAATCTGAGAGGGATGAGTACAGCAGAGCAGGACGTGAACATCGCAGACATGGCTCTGAAATAGATGAGTACAGGAGACTTGATAATCGCAGCCGTAAGCGAAGACAGGATGAGTATTACGGACATGAATCTCGCAGACGTAGAAGCAGGAAGGAAGAGAAAGCAAGAAGAGATACTATGAGAATGGTATTCTTCCTGGGCTGTGTATTTCTGATTCTTACAGTGGCTATTATTGTTAAAGAAACGAGAGGAAATAAATCTAAGGTGAAAGAGGCAGAAGAGCAGGGACCTACATTTGATTATGAGGCAGCTGTCCGGGGTATGACGCTATATGATGCGAATGAGCATACAATTTCTGAGGAACGTGCTGAGGAACTGATGCAGGATTATGCTGCCTGTTATGGCTTCGATGTATCAGCGTACTCGGAACCGGTCAGACTCCTTCTGATGAATCATTTCGAGGCCAGAGATTTCGCTCTTAATTATCCTCTTCATGTTGATAAAGGTACCGCAACAGATGCGGATGCCATAGAAATATCTCCTTCAGTTTATGTCGGAGAGGATGTATCCGGTGATGGTTCTGCTGAAAGAGACCTTTCTGATATTGATCTTTCGGCCGGAATACCAAGTCTGTACCAGTGGGATACGAGATGGGCTTATCACATTTACGGTTCGGATGCTATGGGTATAACCGGTTGCGGTCCTACAGCACTTTCGATGGTTACAATGTACCTGCTTCAGGATAAGAAATATACTCCTGACTGGATGGCGGAATTTGCCACAAATGAAGGATATATGGTTGCAGGTAATGGAACCAGCTGGGATCTGATGTATGACGGTGCGGTCAAGCTTGGACTGAATGTATCAATTCTGGCTCTGGATGAGAATCAAATAGCAGGAGCAGTAATGAACGGCATGCCGGTAATATGTATTATGGGCCCCGGAGATTTTACAACCGAGGGACATTTCATTGTTATTACAGGTTATGAAGGTGAACTCATAGATGGTTTGTATCAGAATGGAAGATTTATAGTTAACGATCCGAACTGCAAAGAGAAATCTAAACTGAAATGGGACTTCGGAAGACTGGTAAATCAGATTGGAAATGTATGGGCTTACAGTGCTCCTGAGAAACCTGAGGAGCCTGCCGCTGATTCGGATAGTTTTGATGAAGGTTCAGAAAATACGGGCGCTGAGGCCGGTGATTCGATGTGAAAAATATCCAAAAGAATCTTTGATTAGTCATATCGGTTGTTGAATATGGAGAAAATTCCTAAAAGTATTGCAAAAAATTTACAAAAATATTAAAATGTCTAATCGAAAAAACAAGACATTATTAAATGAACATCTTGGGTTTAGTTGATTTAGTATCTATTTTAAAAATGGAGGAAAAAAAGATGGCAGTTAAGAAGACTAGTGTTAAGGATCTCGCAGAGAAGGCAGCTGCAGTTAAGACAGAAGCTAAGGCAGCTGAGAAGAAAGAAGTTGTTAAAGTAGAGAAGAAAGAAGTAGCTAAGAAGGTTGAGGCTCCTAAGGCAGTAGCTAAGAAGGCAGAGGCTCCTAAGAAGGCAGCTCCAGCTAAGAAGGCACCTGCTAAGAAAGCAGCTCCAGCTAAGAAGGCAGAGGCTCCTAAGAAGGCAGAAGCTCCTAAGAAGGAAGCAGCTAAGAAAGAACCTGCAAAGAAGGCAGCTCCAGCTAAGAAGGCACCTGCAAAGAAGGCAGCTCCAGCAAAGGCAGAGACTAAGGTATTCGTAGAGTACGCTAGTGGCCAGATTGATACAGCTGATATCGTTGCTAAGGCTATCGAAGTAAGCGGTAAGAAGTCAGTTAAGGTTCTTAATGTTTATTATCAGCCAGAGAACAACGTAGTATACTTCACAGCTGATGGTGAAGAGGGTTCTTTCAATCTGTAAGATAGATGGATTTGATTCTTCAAATCTAAAATGTATTGAAGGTTAGTTTCTTCAATATATAAGATGTTCTGAAATATAATTAAGCCGGGCATTTTGCCCGGCTGTTTTTTTATATAATAGGAAACTGCGTTCCCTATTATATAAAAAACGCTCCGCTAAGGATGCGTCTCGGCGCGATAGGTAGATAGTT
>CACZPG010000106.1 GCA_902782965.1 uncultured Lachnospiraceae bacterium | reverse complement strand
TATTGCAATAAAAAGTGGGATAGTGGTAGATTATAATTGCAGATTAAATCAACCTACTATAGTGAAGGATTATAATATTACAGAGGAAGGGAGAAAAGAGGAGTATGCATTTTAGAAGAGGGTTTATAGGCAAAGCAATAATTCTGGTTGGGACAGTAGTTGCCACGATGATGTTTCCTAATAATGTATTTGCTGGAGGTGATCCAGAAACCTGTGGTAATAATGTGATTGCAGATCATGGTGGAACTAATGTTTATATAATGATAGAGGATGATTCGGTTGATATAAGTCAGAATAAAATAAATGATTATGGTGAGTCTGGCACTCCACCATGGGACAGTTTCAGAACTGAGGTAGTAAAATTAGAAATAGATTACGGATTATATACTATCGGAGAAAATGCTTTTGAAGGAATGACTAATCTTACCACGATTTATATTCCGGATTCTGTTAAAGAGATTAAAAATAATGCGTTTATGGGATGCTCCAATATCTCAACCATATATTATGGAGGGACAGAAGAGGAATGGTATAAATTGTCTCATGAAGTTGCTAATAATTCATCTTATAATAATTATTTTGTATATGCATCTAATGTTATCTGTCTGGATAAAGGGGCATTAAATGTTAATTTGACAGATGGAGATGTAAATATTCAGGGGGATGATTTAAAGGCCTATCTTAATACAACGAAATGGCTATATGATATTGGCGAATTGAATAAGCAGGAAGAACCTTTACTTGCTTATGATTTAGATAAAGATGGGACCAATGATGTAGATTTCTTTGTTAACGGTATTAGTAATTATGATTTCAGAAAGAGTGATGGGGCTAGTTTAGCAAATTATTCAAAGCCATTTGTTTTTGACAACTACAAAGATAAGCTTGTTCAGGGAAAAGAATATAAGAAATATTTATACGACTATTGTTTATCTACTACACCTTTAGGAGGATGCATGAATTATTATTCAAGTATTTCCTTCTTCTTCCAAAAGAATCTTGGTGCGTACGAAATTGATCTAAGAAGCGGAAATATTGAACTTTCTACCACAGATACCCAGCTTTTTGGTGATTTTCTTTCGATTGCAAGGGATGGCTATTACAGTATTCAAAATAAAAGACTAATTGATTATAGTGTTATGGGATCAACATATTTTATTGATGTTAATATGGATGGAATTGATGATATACAAGCTCATATAGAAAATTCAAAGATAAAATTAACTGATTTGAAAAAAATAAAAGAGAACACAACGGTTTCATTTGCAGAAGATGCCAGTTTTTTAAGCTTTTTGAATACATCATACGCTAATCCATATTATTCTTCCGTCAGATTTAAGTTTAAGGATGATCTCGCCAAGGTTGATAAGGTTCCTGCAACTTGCGAAGGTAATGGTACAGAAGCTTTCTGGCAGAGTACGGATAATGATCATATTTATTCTGATGAAAAAGGTGAACATCCGATTACAGCACCTGTAGTGATCAATAAGCTCGGACATGACTGGGGTGATTGGAAGACCGTTAAAGAAGCTACTGTTGATGAAGAAGGAACTGAAGAAAGAGTTTGTAAGCGTGATAGCAGTCATAAGGAATCAAGAGCTATTCCTAAACTGACACCTGCACCTACACCAACACCAGCCGCTACAGCAGCTCCAACGCCTGCAGCTGCAGGAACAGATCTTATGGCTTCCGAAAGCAAAGAAGTTTATAAGGTAACTTCAGAAGGCAAGACCGATGCTGCAGATCCATCAAAGAATGAGATGCCGGCGGTAGAGTATAGTGGAAGTACTGATGAAAAAGCTACTAATATCATTATTCCTGATACAATCACTATCGACGGAGTTACTTATAAGGTTGAAAGCGTTTCAGCAGGGGCTTTCAGGAATAATAAGAAGATTACTTCAGTTACCATAGGAAAGAATGTCAAGGTTATTGGCAAGTATGCTTTTGCCGGATGCACCAGTCTTAAAAAAGTCAATTGTAAATCAAAGGTTCTTGTAAAAATCGGTGCGAATGCTTTCCAGGGGGACAAGAAGCTTAATAATTTCATTCTGAAGAGTACAAAACTAACAAAGAAGAACATTGGTAATAATGCTTTCAAGGGAACCTCAAAGAAGCTGGTATTCAAGGTACCGAAGAAAGCTAAGAAGAATTATGGCAAATTTTTCAAGACGAAGGGTAATAAGAAAGTTAAGGTCAAATAAGCACAAGATCAAATAAGAAAGTAATAAGATAAGAACCAATCAAGAGCACTCATATGGAAGATTCCGGTGAGTGCTCTTTTATCATAATTTATTGTTGTAATGATATATATTAAATGGTAAAATCTAGAAGATTATGTGTTACAGCATAATTTTGGGTCGGTTATAAATATTTTTTTATAAGGAGTATATAGATATGTCACAGAAAATAGCTTTTAATTTTGATAACACTAAGTTTATGGCAAGTGATGCAGATGTTCAGGCTATTAAGCCAAGAATAGAGGCTGCTAAGAAGACTCTTGTTGAGAAGACAGGAGAGGGAAATGATTTCCTTGGATGGATCGATCTTCCGGTTAACTATGATAAGGAAGAGTTTGCACGTATTAAGAAGGCAGCAGAGAAGATTAAGTCTGATTCAGATGTACTTCTCGTTATCGGAATCGGTGGTTCTTATCTTGGAGCAAGAGCTGCTATCGAAGCTCTTCGTCATGGATTCTACAATTCAGTATCAAAGGAAATCCGCAAGACTCCTGAGATTTATTACTGTGGTAACAACCTCAGCTCAACTTATGTATCAGAGCTGATTGAGGTTATCGGTGACAGAGATTTCTCTATCAATGTAATTTCCAAGTCCGGTACTACAACAGAGTGCTCAGTTGCGTTCCGTATTTTCAAGGAGCTTATTGAGAAGAAGTATGGTAAGGAAGAAGCTGCTAAGAGAATCTATGCAACAACTGATAAGGCTCGTGGAGCTCTCAAGACTCTTTCAAATGAAGAGGGTTATGAGACTTTTGTTGTACCTGATGATGTAGGTGGAAGATTCTCAGTTCTTACAGCAGTTGGTCTTCTTCCAATCGCTGCCAGTGGTGCTGATATTGATGCTCTTATGCAGGGAGCTGCAAATGCAAGAGAGTTCTGCCTTGCAAATGATTTTGATTCAAGTGATGTTCTGCAGTATGCTGCAGTTAGAAATGTACTTCATGAGAAGGGACTTGGAATGGAGATCCTTGGAAACTTTGAGCCTGCACTTCACTTTGTAACAGAGTGGTGGAAGCAGCTCTATGGAGAGAGTGAAGGTAAGGATGGCAAGGGTATCTTCCCTGCTGGCGTTGATTTCACAACAGACCTTCATTCACTTGGACAGTTCATTCAGGAAGGAACAAAGAATCACTTTGAGACATTTATCAATGTTATAAATCCTCGTAAAGCTGTAGTTATGCAGAAGGAAGATACAGATCTTGATGGTCTTAACTATCTTGCAGGTCAGACAGTTGATTTCATTAATAAGTGTGCTATGAATGGAACTATCCTTGCTCACGTGGATGGAAATGTTCCTAACATCCGTATAGATATGGACACAATCGATGAGCTCAGCCTTGGAGAACTCTTCTATAAGTTCGAGTTTGCCTGTGGTGTAAGTGGTTATACTCTCGGAGTTAATCCATTCAATCAGCCTGGTGTAGAAAGCTACAAGAAGAACATGTTTGCTCTTCTCGGAAAGCCGGGATATGAGGATATGACAGCTGAGCTTCGCGCAAGACTTGGTAAATAGTGAATATTAGTATTTTACAGGGAGAACGCATGAAAAATACACGTTCAAAAATTATAAGTATAACAACCATTCTTGTTTTAATGGTTTCAATTCTTACAGGCGGCATATCGTATGATATGCCGGCTGCTGTTTGTAGTGCTTCAGAAATTACTGGAGCATCTCAGGAAAAAGAGTCTTCTCCGGAAGAATTTCTGAGACTCAGTGAGGTACAGCCGGATGATACAATAGGCAGCCTCAAGATATATAAAGCTGATGAATTTGTTGAAGATAACAGTATAGATAATAAATCTGCTGAGGACTTTATTTCAGAGGTATCCGATTCTGCTGAATCAGGTGATCTGAAACGAGATACTATCATAGCCCGTGACTGGAATGTTTATTCTTCGAGATATTTCTATCAGCAGTTAGGTCAGAATGAGAAGAATCTGTACAGAGCAATGTATCTGTACTGTATGTATTTTCTGACTACTGAAGATGGAAATGCAGGAAGTCCTGCTAATTACGCAAATCAGCATTTCACTATTAATGGAAAAACCTATTCGGAATCTTTATCGAGAGGATTTTCCTTCGCTAATTATGGTGTTACATATGCTCAGGCTTCATACGTGTCACTGATTTTCCTTTATGAGAATCCACAGTTCTATTTTGTAGATGCCAGCGTAGTTGCCCTGAATAACAAATTTTACCTGGTATTCTATGATCTCTTCGGAAATAGTTCCATAAGAGCTAATTATACTAATACAGTATTTAACAAGATAGATGAGGATGCGGCAGCCGCTGCAGCAGCGACTGACACAGTAAGTAAGCTTCAGATAATTCAGAACAGAATTTGTGACTGGGCTACCTATAACTGGTCCATTGGAAATATGGGTTATGGTGAGTATTATGATCAGTCCATATACAGTTATGCGGTAATGAAGAACTGTGTATGTGCCGGATACAGTAAATCTACTCTTGCAATATGCAGAAAAGCCGGTATACATGCCATAGCTGTTACAAGTTCGAATCATGCATGGAATATGGTTCAGGTAGGAAATAACTGGTACAATCTGGATGTAACCTGGAATGATCAGATAAGAAATTCAGCGATGCCTTACGGAAAATATTTCCTTGTTTCTGATACGAATCTTGCTGCCGATGATAAGCAGGGTGAGCATGTACCTAATTCTAACTGGGCTCTTCTTGGAAAGCCGGTATGTGCGTCGAATTATGTGAATGCCAGCAGTCTTCAGACCTCTGCCTCTACTCAGCATGCAGAAATAGATGTCAGTGCAGATTTTGCTGTTACATATATTCCGGATCTTGTAATCACCCTGAGTAAGCCATGCGTTTCATTTACCGGAGGCTATGTAGGACCAACATATACAGTAAGTGGTGGTGGTATTACATTTGACAGTACACAGTATTATCTGGAGTATCCTTCTAGTGCAAGTGCAATCGGGGAATATAAGATATATTGTGAACTTAAAGAGTCTTCAGGCTATAGCGGATGTGCAGAAGTAACCTACAAAATAGTTCCGCCTAAGACAAAGATTAAGAATATCAAGCCTTCCACAAAAGGTTTCACAGTTAATCTTAAGAAGGTTAGCAAGCAGACTACAGGATATGAGATTCAATATAGTCTGAAAAAGGATTTCAGTAAGAGCAAGACAGTTAAGCTTACAAGCTTTAAGAAGACTTCGAAGAAGGTTTCGGGTCTTAAGTCTAAGAAGAAGTATTACGTAAGGGTCAGAACCTATAAGAAGACATCTGATGGAAAGTTCTGCTCTGACTGGTCGAAGGTGATGACAGTTAAGACCAAGTAGGAATAGAAATATGGAAGAAAGATTTGAATTAATTGCACCCTGCCACTTTGGCCTTGAGAGTGTTCTTAAGAAGGAAATTCAGTCTCTGGGATATGAAATAACCGAGGTTGAGGACGGAAGAGTAACATTTTCGGGTGCTATCGATGCAGTGGCAAGGGCTAATATTAATCTACGTACAACAGAAAGAGTTTTGCTTAAATGTGGTAGCTTTAGGGCTACCACATTTGACGAATTATACGAAGGAATCAGGCATATTCCCTGGGCAAGAATTATCCCAAGAGATGGTAGATTCTGGGTTACAAAGGCAACCACTAACCGCTCCAAGCTTTTCAGCCAGACAAGCATTCAGAGTATTGCCAAGAAGGCTATGGTGGAAAGTATGTCCTCTACCTATCATATAAATCGTTTTACTGAGGATGGAGAGGATTATCCTGTCAGAATATTCATCAAGAAAGATGAGGTTACTGTAGGACTTGATACCACAGGTGTATCGCTTCACAAGAGAGGCTACAGACAGCTGGTCGGAAAGGCGCCTATCTCAGAAACTCTTGCGGCTGCGCTTATTATGCTGACCCCCTGGAAGGAGGACAGGCTTCTTGTGGACCCTTTCTGCGGAAGTGGTACATTTCCTATAGAAGCAGCAATGATCGGTGCTAACATAGCACCGGGAGTGAACAGGGATTTTACCTCCAGTACCTGGGAGAAGCTGATCGGAAAGAGAGTCTGGTATGATGCCTACGATGAGGCCAGATCTCTTGAGAAGAAAGCTGAGATGCATATTCAGGGCTATGATATTGATTCAGATATAATTAAATGCGCCATGAAAAATGCTGAAGAAGCAGGGGTTTCCCAGTATATTCATTTTCAGGCAAAACCCGTCAGGGAACTCAGCAGCCCGAAATCCTACGGATTTATAATAACCAATCCACCTTATGGTGAAAGACTTGAGGATAAGAAAGATCTTCCTGAACTGTATAAGGTAATCGGTGAGAGGTATAAGGCGCTGAATAACTGGTCTATGTATGTAATCACCTCATATGAAGAGGCAGAGAAGTATATAGGCAGAAAAGCGGATAGAAATCGTAAGATTTATAATGGAATGATAAAGTCATATTATTATCAGTTTATGGGGGCAAAGCCACCTAAGAGGTAAGGTTTTGAAGAAAGCACTGTTTGCGGTACTGATGATAAGCGTTATTCTTCTGGTTCTTATTTTTAGTGCCGATGTTAAACCAGGTAAAATAAAAAAGGGAAATGGTATCGATGAGGCGGTGAATAATCTGGTAAGTGAAAAAGCCAGAGATATTCACGAGAATGGTATCGATATTCTTATAGACGGAAAAAGTCTGAGACGTTTCGGCTATCATATCAGAATAGATGATGATATGAAAGTATATACCTCCGAGAGATTTATGGAGGATATAATGGGCTGTTCGGTTAATGTATATGATTCCGGTTCCGTTAAGGTTGACAGGGGACGTACAGGACTCGAAATACCGGCTTCAGATGTTTTATTGGTTGATGATGAAGTATATATTCCCGTAAGCGATAATATTGAAAAGCTTGGATATAGAATAGATTATTCCTTTAAAGACAACAAGATTAATTTCGTTTGTCAGGATGGTGGTAATTACCTTCCTGAAGCCTATGATATGAGAGAACATGACAGGGTTACTCCGGTAAGGGATCAGGGACAATATGGAACCTGTTGGGCCTTTGCCTGTCTGGGAGCACTTGAAACTACGACGCTTCCTAAGGAGAAGAATATCTACTCTGTAGATCATATGTCTCATAACAATGGATATAACCTTGAGCTCAGTGATGGTGGTGAACACACCATGAGTATTGCATATATGGCGGCATGGCGAGGTCCCGTATTTGACAAGGATGATGAGTACGGAGATGGTGTTACAGATGATAAGCTTAAGGCTGTGAAACACCTTGAAGAAGCTATTGTAATGAATACCCGGGATGATAATAAGATTAAGAGTGCCATATATAAATACGGTGGGGTAGAGACCTCTATTTATATGGAAATGTCCTACGGAAGCACTCGTTCGGAATTCTATAATTCAGATACTTCGAGTTATTATTATGACGGAAATATGCCGCCTAACCACGATCTGGTAATAGTAGGCTGGAATGATAATTATCCAAAGGAGAACTTCTCTAAGATACCTTCCCGTAATGGTGCATACATTTGTAAGAACAGCTGGGGAGAGGATTTCGGAGATGGAGGCTATATCTATATCTCATATGATGATGTGAATATCGGAAATCAGGATATAGTTTATACAAGGCTAGCTGACAGTGATAATTTTGATAATATCTATCAGTCAGATATACTTGGCTGGGTTGGTCAGATGGGCTTCAGCAAGGAATCTGCATATTTTGCAAATGTATATACAGCTGAGAAGGATGAAGTGCTTAAGGCAATTTCCTTCTATGCTACCGGAGATGATACCAGCTTCACGGTATTCGTAGTTACGGATTACAAAGATGATAAGTCTCTGAATTCCGGAAGGAAGGAAATAGGCAAGGGTGAGACAAGATATGCCGGATATTATACAGTAGATCTGAGTCAGGACATTGAACTGACCAAGGGACAGAAATATGCGGTGATCGTTAAGATCAACACTCCGGGAAGCGAGAAACCCATTGCCATAGAATGTGATGCCGGCAGCAGAACCGGGGAACTGGATCTGTCAGATGGCGAAGGTTATATGAGCCTTTATGGTGAGAAATGGCACAGGGCAGAGGATGCAGATGCAAATATATGTCTTAAAGCCTTCACAGATGACAGGTAGAGACGGTGATAAATAAAAAGTTAAATAATGGCCAGGGAGATTGAGCTAAAGGGAACTGAGTCAAAGGGAAGCTCCTTTTAGGCAGGATTTTTGAAGAAGAAGGAGATTAACAGATGAATAGATTGATATTTGCAACAGGAAATATGGACAAGCTTCGCGAAATCAAGGAAATACTTGCTGATACAGGATATGATATCCTTTCCATGAAGGAAGCGGGGATTAATGTTGATATCGTAGAGGATGGAAAAACCTTTGAAGAGAACGCCCTTATTAAGGCAAGAGCTGTTGCAAAGGCAAGTGGTTCTCTGGCACTGGCAGATGATTCAGGTCTTGAGATAGATGCTCTCGGAGGTGAGCCTGGAATCTATTCTGCAAGATATATGGGTGAAGATACTTCCTATGATACTAAGAATCAGAATCTTATCGACCGCCTTGATGGAGTAGCTGACGAGGAGAGAACCGCAAGATTCGTATGCGCCATGGCCGCAGTATTTCCTGATGGAACCGAGAAGACCTTTGTGAAAACGATGGAAGGCAGGATTGGTTATAAGATAGCAGGTGAGAATGGTTTCGGATATGATCCGATATTCTTCCTTCCGGAATATGGAAAGACTTCTGCCGAAATCAGTCCTGAAGAGAAGAATGCCATAAGTCACAGAGGTAAAGCTCTTCGCGCACTCGCAGAATATCTCTCAGGAAATAATTAAGAGTAATCAATATGATAAAGAAAATTCTAATTGTAAGTGATTCCCATGGGAGGAGTCAGAATATTAAAGCTGCTATAGATCGTGAAAACCCTGATATGCTCATTCATCTGGGAGATATTGAAGATGATCCTGAGAAGGTAAGAAGGTGGCTGGATGCGGCCGCTCTCAGAAGACGTGAGAAATCTGAAACGGAAGCTTCTGATATATCTGTTCCGGTTCCGGCTGTCTTTATAAAGGGAAACTGTGACAGAAATGGTGATATGGGCGTACTTAAAAATGCTGCCGTTTTCGAAGTGAATGATCACAGATTCTTCTGCACGCATGGCCATAAGCAGGGTGTCAGCTATGGAGTGGAAAGTTTGATGTATAATGCCATGGAGAATGATTGTGACATAGCAATATACGGCCATACTCATATGCCTTTTGATGAAGAATTCTCCGGCTTCGGTGATGTTCCCGGAACGGGAGTAAGAATAATAAACCCCGGAAGCATTACGCTTCCGAGGGGTGGTAACAGAAAGAGTTATATGGTTATGATATTTGATGAAGC
>CACZPG010000105.1 GCA_902782965.1 uncultured Lachnospiraceae bacterium | reverse complement strand
TGTTCAAACACGCTGCGCTTGCTAACCGTTGCCTGTCGACCTCGCTATACGCTGTAAAAAAGAATGTCCGCCTACCCCGGAACTTCTATGGAACCGATCGGCGGCACTTTTTTCAAGCTACTCGGTCTCCGTCAACGCTAAGCGCCGCTCCGCAATCGTTTGCCCAGGGAAGTCTCATGATTCAAATCCTGATCGTGATTCCTGAGTATTTAATTCAAAAAAATGAATAATAATATATATTTGCCATAATATTGTAGAGTAGGAAAAGAAATTGAAAATTAGAAAACATATGGCTTGTCTGCTCATTATCACGCTGATGCTGCCTTTGGTATCGTGTGCAGGCGGGACTGACAAAGCTTCAGAAAGTGCAGAGAAAGAAGTAGTAAAGGAATATAGAGAAACCGTTGAGAATTCCGAATATATAATCCATGCACTTGGTGGTATGAATGGCGAGCATTACTATATCAATTCCATTGATTGTCTCAAAGAGTGCTACGATGCAGGCTACAGGCTTTTCGAGGCGGATGTCTCATTTACCAGTGACGGAGTTCTGGTTCTTGCTCATAGTGGAGAGAATAATGTCTGGAGTAAGAACGACTGGAATGAGAGACTGGGACAGGAATATCCCTTTGAAGAGGATCAGGATTTAGCCGCTCAGGGCTATGATGTTGATAAACATCTCTGTCCTTACAGCGTCTTTAAGGATTTCAAAATCCAGGGAAAATATACTGCAGGAACCTTCAGTGATCTGTTGGACTTCATGGAGGAACATGAAGATATGTATGTTATGGTAGATGCAGGTCATAGAAACTACGAAGATACAGTCATCTATTATAAAGCCGTGGTTGAAGCGGCTGGAGATAGAACCGATATACTTGACCGGCTGATTGCCGGAGGCCAGACTACCGAAATGGTCAGGGCGGCGAGAGAGGCTTATGATTTTCCTCTTATTAACCTTTATTATGACAGCAATGAGAAAAGAGAGAATATACTTCAGAAACCGGAAGATTTTGTCAGATATTGTAAAGAAAATGATATAATCAGTTTCAGTACGGCTAAGGAATATTATACTTCGGATGCAGCCGAAGTTCTCGAAAAGAGTAAATTGATCAGTTATGTATTTACTGTTAATGAAAAGACTGAAGAAGAATCACTCAGAAATCTTGGAGCAGATGTGATCGGAACAGATTTCCTGTGGGATCAGGATACAGGTAAATGAAATGAAGGACTTTGTATTCATTTATAAAATGGAAAAGGAAATATCCCGGGAAGAAGAAATATCTCTTATGGAAGAACTGCCTCTGTGGCGTAAAGAACGGACCGGGAAAATGAAAAACCATGAAGCCAGGCTTCAGAGTCTTATGGCCGGAATTTTGCTGAGCTTTTCCTTAAGAAAGCTGACCGGAGCTGAAATATCCGATCAGAGTTTCATTCAAAATGAGAAAGGACTATTCTATGCATATCAGTCAGGTGCTGACAAGATATATTTCAACCTGTCACATGCCGGACAATATGTGACTGCAGCTTTTTCTGACAGCTCCATTGGTATTGATGTTGAATGTAAAAATGATAAAGATTTCAGGATTACGAACCGAATGATGGCTGCTGAAGATAGGCAGTACATTGCTGAGGATCAGGCAAGGTTCAGGGAAGTGTGGACGATGAAGGAGAGCTTCCTTAAATGTCTGACCTTAGGGATTTCAATTCCGCTTAACAGCTTCAGCTCGGACTTTTGTCAGGAGCCTTATGTGATAGCTGGAGAGAATGAGAATCTTAGTTTCTTCAGAAATAAAGTATTATCGAAAGGCTATGATCTTCAGGGTGTAAATTATAATACATTTACTGCGAGAATACCCGGAGAAGACTACTGCATATCTATTTGTTCATCCAAATCAAACTTAATACTTGACATTGTTACTGTAAAAGTGTTAGTATAAGTAGCGCTGTATCAATGGTGTGTTTTCACGACTGGTACATTTGAATACGCGTTCTTAGCTCAGCTGGATAGAGCGTCTGGCTACGGACCAGAAGGTCGGGGGTTCGAATCCTCTAGGACGCATTGGAAAGAACCACATGCATTCACAGGATGTTTGTGGTTTTTTCCTTTTTGTAACACTTTTGTAACGGTGACAGGCACCTTTTTGTGGCACCTTTTTGAGGTGTCTTTTTTGTGGTTCTTGTATGTGCAGGTTATGTCTGTTAAAATATAGATGGGTGCTTTCAGAATTTTCGCACTATATATTAAACTTGCTATTCTGGAGGGGTAAATGGAGAAGAAGGAAGATCTTCTGAGTGGAACTCAGGAGCTTACACTTAATGATCTGATAGATGTTTATCAGTCGGATGAGAAACACAAAAAAGAAGAAATTAAGATAGAATATACAGATGCACTGAAAACTCCGGATGTAATCTTAGCAGAACAGAGAGCTGCTAAGGCTGAAGAGGAAAGGCGGAAAAGAGAAGCCAATGGAGGAGAATATGACAGAGTTATATCAAACTCTGATATCCTGAGAAACCTTGACAAGCCTAAGGCAGACTGGGATAAAACTTCCATGTCAAAAGATTATTTCAAGGATAAATATAATGGCTCGTTTTATAAAGCCGGAAGCTGGTTCCTGAAGATAACAGTTATGGTAATATCGGTATTTGTTATACTGGTTGTGACTTCTCTGATCATTTCTCTCGTTAACAGAAACCGTATCCTGCATAAAGCTGATATTACGCATCTCATGGGTGCCAGTGAGAAGGATCTTGAAAAGGCATTGAAGCTTGAATTTCACGAAAGTGATTATTATAAGAAAATGGTTCCGATGCTGACCAATGAAGACGTTCAGGCGAGAGCTGACGGAGGTATTGCAACAATTTATCTGGATGGTGAACAGGTCGGTGTATTCTTTGATGCCCAGAGCTACCGTGCCTTCGGTTACAGTGTCGGAGAGAAATGTGACGATGATTTCAGTAATCTGAAATATGAATATAACAAGCAGCATCTTGAAGAAAAAGGACAGCGAACAGGTAACAGGGACATTCATTATCTCTACAATACCAAGAAGGGTGACTGTGTTGTGTTATCAATTGATAAGAGAAAGAAAATAATCCGGGAAATGGGATATTTCTATGACTATAAGACTGTTCTCGGAAGATACTTTTAGATTTAATAGATGAATTAATTTTTTTGAAAACCGAGGTAGAATCCATGGTTTATACCGTAACATTTAATCCGTCACTTGATTATATAGTGACGACTGATGATTTTAAGCTTGGGCTCACAAACAGAACAACCTCTGAACTGATGCTTCCGGGAGGAAAGGGAATCAATGTTTCCATCGGGTATGTCCGAAAGTATTTACAGTGATATTATGGAGAGACTTAAAGGGCGGGGCGTAAAGATAGTGGTGGATGCCACCGGCGATCTTCTGCTTAAATGTCTGAAGTATAAGCCATTCCTTATCAAACCCAATAATCAGGAGCTTGAAGAGATATTCGGCGAAACTCTTGATTCCAGGGAGAGTGTAGTCCCATATGCCAGGAAGCTGATTGAAATGGGAGCAGAAAATGTAATCGTTTCTATGGCGGGGGATGGAGCTGCATTTGTATCTGCTAACGGTGATGTTTATATGAGAGAAGCTCCTGCCGGCAGACTGGTCAATGGAGTTGGTGCCGGAGATTCCATGGTTGCAGGCTTTATAGCAGGCTGGCTTACTGAGGGCAATCTGCTGCATGCATTCAAGCTGGGCCTGTGCACAGGGTCTGCCAGTGCCTATTCAGATTATCTGGCTACACGTGAAGAGGTGGAAAGACTGTATTCTTCGATTGAAGAATTATGAGGTAATAAATTATGCTTACTGAAGAACGGAAATCATTGATACTTAATGAGGTAAATGAGAATAGAAGTGTAACGGTTCAGGAGCTTAAGGATAAGATAGGTGTGTCGGAATCTACAATCCGACGTGATATATTATCTTTGAGCCGCGAAGGGAAACTGGTAAAGGTTTTCGGTGGAGCGGTAGCTCTGGAAGACAGATTTACGGGCAGTGACCAGTCAGTACTGGAGAAGGAAGCTGTTAATAAATATGAGAAGCTTAGGATTGCTGAGTACTCTGCAGCTCTCATAAGTTCCGGAGATTATATTTTTATTGATTCGGGTACAACTACCGGTCAGATGATAAGATATATATCCGAGAGAAATGCAATCTATGTGACCAATGGGATTTCTCATGCCAGGGAGCTTGCCCGAAAAGGCTTCAAGGTATTTCTGATCGGTGGGGAACTGAAGGAGAATATAGAAGTTGTAGTAGGTGCAGATGCCATACTTCATATTCAGAAATATCATTTCTCCAAAGGTTTCTTCGGAACTAACGGTGTCAGTGTCAAACTGGGTCTTACTACTCCGGATGTCAGAGAAGCACTGATCAAGAGAGTCGCTATAGAGAATACACAGCCGGGGCAGCGATATATTCTTGCCGATCATGATAAATTCGGTCTAACCTCGGCGGTAACATTTTCTGATTTCGGCGGTACGGTGATAATCACGGATAAGTACCCTGGAGACAGCTATGGAAATATGACAGATATCAGAGTGGTCTGATCATTAGTTGATAATGTTTTTTAGATAATTGTAAAATAAATTCCGCATCACACTCATTTTATGTTAGAATAGGTGTGATGCGGTTTTGCGTCAGAAGGGAAGGATTTATAAAATGGACATCATAGGAAAAATCGCGGGCGAAATAGAAGTTAAGCCTGCACAGGTTGAGGCAGCAGTAGCACTTCTTGACGAAGGTTGTACTGTTCCTTTTATTGCACGTTACAGAAAGGAGAAAACAGGAGCACTGACTGATGAACAGCTTCGAAAACTTTCTGAGAGACTTACCTATCTCAGAAATCTGGAAGAGAAGAAACAGACAGTTATAACCAGTATCCAGGAGCAGGAGAAGATGACTCCGGAACTGATGAAGGAAATCGAAGCTGCAGAAACTCTAGTGGCTCTTGAGGATATATACAGACCATACAGACCGAAGAGAAGAACCAGAGCAACTATTGCCAAGGAAGCAGGTCTTGAACCACTGGCAAATCTTATTCTTCTTCAGATGACAACTAAGAGTATTGAAGAAGAAACGTCAAGTTATGTTAACCAGGAAAAAGGAATAGAAACAGTGGAAGCAGCTATTGCCGGTGCGTCTGATATTATTGCAGAAAGCATCAGTGATTCAGCTGATTACAGAACCTGGATAAGAGAGAAAACCTTTAAAGAGGGTTCTGTGAAATCTGTTGCCAAGGATGCTGAGGCCAAATCTGTTTATGAGACTTATTATGATTTCGAAGAGAAGGTTTCGAAGATTACAGGATACAGAATCCTTGCCATCAATCGTGGTGAGAAGGAGAAGATCCTTACAGTCAAAGTTACAGCACCGGAAATAGATATAATCAATTATATAGAACGTGAGATGATAGCTGAGGATGTTGTCAGGTCAGTAAAGCCTGTTAAGGATGAATGTCTGATCAGGGAAGGTAAGCCGGGAGAAACGGATATACCATGGACAGCTCAGGTAATTGCAAATGCAGTTGTTGATTCCTATGACAGACTTATTGCACCTGCTATCGAGAGAGATATTCGTTCCGAGCTTACCGAGAAGGCCGAGGACGGAGCCATTGAAGTATTCGGAAAGAATCTTACACAGCTCCTCATGCAGCCTCCTATTTCAGGACAGACTGTTCTCGGCTGGGATCCTGCTTTCAGAACAGGCTGTAAACTGGCAGTTGTAGATCCTACAGGAAAGGTTCTGGATACAGCGGTAATTTATCCTACAGCTCCAACAAACGAGAAGAAGATTGCAGATGCCAAGGCAGTTCTGAAAAGATTTATCAAGAAATACGGAATCACTTTGATTTCCTGTGGAAACGGTACAGCTTCAAGAGAATCCGAACAGATCATTGTTGAGCTGCTTCATGAGATTCCTGAAAATGTAAGCTATATCATTACCAATGAAGCAGGTGCATCAGTATATAGTGCCAGCGAACTGGCAACAGAAGAATTCCCTGAATTCGATGTGGGACAGCGTTCGGCTGCATCCATTGCCAGAAGAGTTCAGGATCCTCTGGCTGAACTGGTTAAGATAGATCCGAAGTCTATTGGTGTAGGCCAGTATCAGCATGATATGAACCAGAAGAAACTGGGTGAAGCACTGGGCGGAGTAGTAGAGGCTGCTGTTAATAAAGTAGGTGTAGATCTGAATACTGCATCTGCGCCACTTCTTCAGTATATTTCCGGAATATCAAAGCCGGTAGCTAAGAATATAGTTGCATACAGAGAAGAGAATGGAAGCTTCACCGAGAGAAAGGATCTTCTTAAGGTTCCTAAGCTTGGAGCGAAGGCATATGAGCAGTGTGCTGGTTTCCTCAGAATCATCGGAGGCAAGAATCCTCTTGATGCAACTGCTGTACATCCTGAGAGCTATGAAGCTACAGAGAAACTTCTTAAGAAGCTGGATGTGAAGCTGGGCAAGGCAGGAATAGCAGGGGCTGAAATGAATATGGCAGAGATGGCTATGGGCAGAGATCCTGTAAGTCGTCTTAAGGGCATAACAGTTGGTGAGAAGAAGAAGCTTGCCAATGAACTTGGAATAGGAGAGATGACCCTCAGTGATATTATTGAGGAACTTCTCAGACCGGGAAGAGATCCAAGAGAGGATATGCCGAAGCCAATCCTCCGAAGTGATGTAATGGAAATGAAGGATCTTGAAGTTGGCATGGTTCTTAAAGGAACCGTAAGAAATGTAATCGACTTCGGTGCCTTTGTAGACATTGGTGTTCATCAGGATGGTCTGGTACATATTTCACAGCTGACTAATAAGAAGTTTATCAAGCACCCGCTTGAGGTAGTCAGTGTCGGAGATATTGTAGAAGTCAAGATAATAAATGTGGATATGGAGAAGGGCAGGATTGGTCTTTCCATGATTCTGTAATAATCGTCGGTTATATTTTCTTTCCACTTTAAATAATCTGACAAATATGTTAAAATTATTGATTAGGACAAGTGAATGAATCAGCGATGGGTCTATGGAAACAGTTCCTTTGACTCATTGCATTTTGAGAAAAAAATGGGGGGTATACTATGGTTGAAACAAGACCCTTTGTATCCTGGGAATTAATGAATTCTTTCATGATCGATGCATTCAAAGGCTATGGGGTGCCGGAAGAGGATGCTAAGATATGTGCAGATGTACTTCTGGAATCTGACAGAAGAGGAATTGAAAGCCATGGATGCAACAGATTCAAACCAATTTATATAGACAGGATTGTAAAGGGAACACTGCTTCCTGTTACCAATATAGAAATCCTTAAAGAGACACCGACAACCGTTGTAATGGATGCACATGACGGAATGGGAATGGTAGCCAGTCACAAGATGATGGAAATGCTTCTTGAGAAGGCCAGAACCTATGGAATGGCCGGTGGTGCAATTCGCAATTCAACGCACTACGGAATAGCAGGTTACTGGACCTCAATGGCTTCCAAGGAAGGTATGATAGGTATTACGGGAACTAATGCAAGACCATCAATAGCTCCTACTTTCGGAGTTGAGAATATGATGGGTACCAACCCTCTTACCTTTTCACTTCCAACAGATGAGGAATTCGATTTCTGCCTGGATTGTGCAACCTCGATAGTGCAGCGTGGTCGTATTGAGTATTATGCAAGAGAAGGCAGACCTACACCGGCAGGAACGGTAATATCCGAATCCGGAGAGGCAC
>CACZPG010000104.1 GCA_902782965.1 uncultured Lachnospiraceae bacterium | reverse complement strand
TGTTCCTTTGCTTACCTTGCACATGAATGCGGATATGAGACAGTATATGTAGTTGATGATGATCCTTCTCTTAAGGGAGATAATCATACCTGGGTTGAAATCGACGGAAAAATCTTCGATTCACTTTTTGCAAGAGTTGCCGGAAAGGGCGGCGACGCTGCTAATTATAATGCAGATTACAGATCAGGCGATACAGGTCATGTAAAGATTAATACCAGGAATATTGCCACAGGTAAGGAAACTCACTAATGAATAATAAAACCTTAAAAGGTTTAGGGATCCTTCTTCTGATAGTTGCATTTCTTTATGCAGGTTTTGAAGGGCTTGTTTCAGACAGAGCGAATAACAGTAAGGTTTATCCTGCGGAGGTTTACGCGGAGGAACCGGAGAATTCACCTGTTCCTACCGGAAATCCGACTCTTCAGCCTGAACCAACGGCTAAAGCTGTTCCTACAGCAACTCCTGCTGTTCAGCCAACGGCTGCTCCGGAGGCTACGACACAGGCGACTACAGCCAATATAACTGTCGAACCAACCACGGCGCAGAATATACCTGTTCAGAAGAAACCTAAGCAGAAGATAGCTAAGCCTAAGATAAAGAGAATTGATGCTTATGAAAACAGTGTCCAGAAGATATACTGGACTGGGGATAACAAGGCTGATTATTATCTTGTATTCAGAAAAGAACAGGGTGGTAAATATAAGCAGATAGGGAAGACTAAGAAGCTTATGTACACCGATAAGAAGGGCAGAGGCGGCAGGTATTATTATTACAGGATTCAGGCTGTTATGTCAGAAACGAGAGTATCTGCCAGAAGCTTCAGCAGTAAGAGTAAACCGGTTAAGAAACTGTGCCGGAAGAAACCTGCAAGGGTTGCTTATATAGGTGATTCGGTTATGTCAGGGTTTGCTGCATATGGTGCACTTAATTCGAATGAGAGAAGTTTCGCGAAAGTGAGCCTTTTCGTTCAGCAGATCAAATCCACATTTCTTGGAAGTGTTAATGCTTATAAACCTGACCGGGTATATATAATGTGTGGAACCAATAACTGTGTAGGTATTCAGAGCCAGGCATATCTTAATGGTGTCAGAAATGACTATGCTTATGTGGTAGATAGTATTCATAAAGCTAATCCTAAATGTGAGATTGTGATCATGGGTGTCGGAAATACCAGGAGCAGCAGAGTTCCCAATGCTACGGTTAACAGCTTCAACAGACTTCTTAAAGGAATTGCTGATACCAGATCTTATGCTGTGTATTTCAATACAGGAGCGTATATCAATGATGGCTCGGGAAGTCTGAGTCAGGCTTATTCGGCAGGGGATGGAATACACTGGAGTTCAGCGGCTTACAGAGCTGTACATGCCAGACTCCTTGAATTTATGAAGGTACTATAGAGACTATATAAATATGAGAGAAGTTTTCTCGGAGATAAATCTGAGAAAACTTTTTTCTGTTTTTATAAAAAAATACTTGATTTTAATTTTTTAAAATGTTAGACTCATATATTGTCATTATAGACTAAAGTGGATTACTATGCAGTATTATGCGTAGGAGGGTATTTTTATGCGCGTTTTTTTGACAAACGCAGTAAAGTAGCCGTTATTTCCTTTAGTTTGGATGAATAATAAGCGAGAGGTGAAATGCGTCATATGGAAAAGTACAGAATGCGTCCTATTAAGTCTGGTAAAAACACACGTATGAGCTACGCTACCAAGCAGGAAGTCTTGGAAATGCCAAATCTTATCGGAGTTCAGGTGGATTCCTATAAGTGGTTCCTTGAGGAAGGTCTTGAAGAAGCCTTCAGGGATATAAGTCCTATTTCCGACTTCACTGGTAAGCTTAGTCTCGAATTTGTGGATTACAAACTATTTGAAGAGGACAAAAAGTATTCTATTGAAGAGTGCAAAGAGAGAGATGCTACCTATTCAGCTCCTCTGAAGGTTAACGTTCGTCTTATAAATAATGAGACGGGTGAGATTAATCAGCACGAAGTTTTTATGGGTGATATGCCACTTATGACAGAGACAGGTACATTTGTCATAAATGGTGCTGAGCGTGTTATAGTAAGCCAGTTGGTACGTTCTCCTGGTATTTACTATACAATCGGTCGTGATAAGACCGGAAAAACTCTCTATTCATGTCAGGTAATCCCTAACCGTGGTGCATGGCTGGAATATGAGACTGATGCAAATGACGTATTTTATGTAAAAGTAGATAGAAACAGAAAGGTTCCGGTAACCGTTCTTATACGTTCTATGGGTATTGGCACGGACGAAGAGATACTTGAGCTCTTCGGCGACGAGCCTAAGATTCGTGCGTCCTTCGAGAAGGATCCATCCAAGAGCTATGAGGAAGGTATTCTTGAGCTCTATAAGAAGCTGAGACCGGGTGAACCACTTGCTGTTGAAAGTGCTGAGAGTCTTATCAGTGCAATGTTCTTCGATCAGAGAAGATACGATCTGGCACGTGTAGGACGTTTCAAATTCAACAAGAAGCTCGCTCTTGAGAATCGTATAGTTAACTTCATTCTTGCTGAGGATGTTATCGATCCTCTTACAGGAGAGGTACTTTTTGCTCAGGGTGAGATCATTACCAGGGATGCGGCAAGAGCTATTCAGAATGCTGCTGTTGATTATGTTATTGTTCAGACAGAAACAGCTAGTGTTAAGGTTCTTTCCAATAAGATGGTAGATATTCTTCCTTGGATAGAGGACAGACTTCCGGATGTTGATCCTGAAGACCTCGGAATTACAGAAATGGTTTATTATCCTGAACTCGAGAAACTTCTTGAGCAGTATGATGATGCTGAGGAACTTAAGGAAGCTATCATGAACAGCATTACTTACCTTATTCCTAAGCATATTACAAGAGAAGATATACTTGCTTCTATCAACTACAATATGCATCTTGAATATGAAGTAGGTAAGGATGATGATATCGATCACTTAGGTAACAGACGTATCAAGTCTGTTGGTGAG
>CACZPG010000103.1 GCA_902782965.1 uncultured Lachnospiraceae bacterium | reverse complement strand
GGAAGCGGTAAGATAATTAAGTTTAAATGTTCTAACTGTGCCGGTTCCGGTTATGTTAAGAGCAAGAAGAAGATACAGATCAAAGTTCCTGCCGGTATTGATAATGGTCAGTCTATCAGACTTCGTGAGATGGGTGAGCCGGGTATCAATGGTGGCGAAAGAGGAGACCTTCTTGTTACAATTCTTGTTGACAGACATCCTGTATTCCAGAGACAGGGTTACGATATTTACTCATCTGAGCCAATATCGTTCACACAGGCTGCTCTGGGTGGAAAGGTAAATCTTAATACAATAGACGGCCCTTACAGCTATGATATCGCACCGGGTACACAGACTAATACCAAGGTTAAGCTTAAAGGTAAAGGTGTTCCTACTCTTAAGAATAAGACTGTTAGAGGCGATCATTACGTAACACTTGTTGTTCAGGTTCCTGAGAATCTGACTGACGAGCAGAAGAAGATTCTTAATCAGTATGAGAATGCTTCCGGTCCTGCTGTAAATGCAAGATCATCAACAGATTCCGCCGGTGATTTCTCGTTCGGTGGTCACAAGAAGAAGAAATTCCGTAAATAGTGAATGATATACAAATGTTCACAGATGCAAGAATCGGCAGATTCTAATGAGATTATTTAATCTCTAAAGAGTCTGCCGATTCTTGCGTAAGCTGGAGATAAGTGTTCTGTTATATGTTTGGAAAGGTTATTTATAATCCAATACGTTCAATTAGGAGATAAAAATGATTTGGAAAAAAATATCTGTTGAAACAACTATACATGCTGTAGATCTTCTCTCGGAATTTCTTTCTGAACAGGGAGTTGAAGGGATTATGATTGAAGATAATCAGCCGCTTACAGAAGATGAGATAAGGGAAATGTATGTGGATATTCCGCTTGTTGGTGATGCTCAGGATGAATCTGCTACAGTTTCATTTTTCCTTGATAATTCGTATTCTGATACTGATATTGAGAAACTGGCTGAAAGTATCAGAGAAGAACTTAAGAGGCTGGAGGAGTTTCTGCCTGTTGGTTCCGGAAATATAGATATGTCAGAAACCTCTGATGATACTACCTGGAATGATAATTTCAAGAATTATTTCAAGCCGGTCAGATTATATAAGGATATTGTTATTATGCCGGTATGGGAAATGGATGATCCGGATAATGATTTCGTTCTTAATGAGGATGATAAGATAATTAAGATAGAGTCAGTCATGGCTTTCGGCACGGGAACTCATGAAACCACCAGACTTTGTCTTGGATTGATAAAGAAGCATATTAATGATATGAGCCATATTAAGGATGATATATCTCTTATGGATGTAGGCTGCGGAAGTGGAATTCTGTCTATTGCTTCGGTTCTGCTGGGGGCAGGTTATGTTCATGGTCTTGATATTGATCCACAGGCAGTTGAAGCCAGCAGGATAAATGCTGCAGCAAGTGGAATGTCAGAGGATAGAATAGATTTCAGCTGTGGAAATCTTCTGGCAGGAAATATGATTGCTGAATCTTATCTTGAGAACAATAATGATGCTTTGGATGAAATTAAGAACAAAGTTGAGAAAGCCAGTATCGGTTCCGGTATTTCATCTGTTCTTTCACCTGAAGAAGCAGCTAAGATGGTTGATATTGAGAATGGGGTTTCTGATCCTGTACCTATGAGAAAATACGATATAGTTGTTGCAAATATCCTTGCTGATGTTATAATTCCGTTATCGTCAGTTATTAAGGACTATCTTGAGGATGGTGGCGTTTTCATCTGTTCGGGTATTAGTGATAACAGGGTAGATGATGTAAGGATTGCGCTTATGAATAATGGTTTCACGATTATTGATGAAGAGCATGAGAATGAATGGCATGCCCTTGCAGCTGTTCTGTAGTAATATTTTTTGTTTCAGTTATGAACTGATAAATAAACAATATAGGTAAAAGAAATGCACAGATTCTATAAACCTGATATTTCAGGGGCTGAAAAATCCATAATACTTACAGGTAATGATTTTAATCATATTGCAAATGTACTCAGACTGTCAGTAAATGATGAGATTACAGTTGGTGACGGGTCGGGGCGCGACTATCTATGCAGGATAAGTAATATTGATTACTCGGATTCCGGTGAAGTTGAAGCTGATATAATAGATATCTTTGACTCTAATGCTGAGCTTCCTGCTGATATATATATCTTTCAGGGGGTTCCCAAAGGAGATAAACTCGAACTTATAATTCAGAAGACAGTTGAACTTGGAGCTTATAAGATTATTCCTGTCATGATGGAGAGAACTGTTGTAAAGCTTGATGATAAGAAGAAAGCCGGGAGAATTCAGCGTTATAACAAAATAGCTGAATCAGCTGCCAAACAATCCGGAAGAGGTATTGTACCTGTAGTTGGGGATTACATGACTTTTAAAGAAGCTGCTGATTTTGCTTCCGATAAACTTGATCATGTTATAATGCCCTATGAATCTGCAGAAGGCATGGATTACAGCAGAAATATTATTGGCAGTATAGTAGAAAACGTCAGAAAATCCAACTATAAGCCCTCTGTTGGGATATTTATCGGACCGGAGGGAGGCTTCTCGGTAAAAGAAGTTGACATTATGAAGGAGAATGGAGCAAGTATCATTTCACTTGGTCACAGGATTCTCAGAACAGAAACTGCAGGGATGACGGTGATGTCGATTCTGAGCTACCTGTTGGATGAATGATTATTATTGTGTGAATATAATTATTTGTTTTATTATATTTAACTTTGGGATGATTATTTTAGAATTTTATATTTATGGAGAATAAACAGAAACAATGGAAATATATTTTGATAACAGTGCTACAACCAGACCTTATGATGAAGTAATAGATGTAATGGTCAAAGCTATGAAGGAAGATTACGGTAATCCGTCTTCTCTTCATAATAAAGGACTGGATGCGGAGCATATTATTAAAGAGGCTACTGATATTATAGCTAAGCAGATTAAATGTCTGCCTGAGGAGATAGTGTTCACTTCGGGTGGCACGGAATCCAATAATATGGCTATTATAGGAACTGCTTTGGCAAAGAAAAGAAAAGGAAAACATATTATTGTTTCATCTGTAGAACATGCATCTGTTTCTGCGGTTATGCAGTTTCTTATACGTGAGGGCTTTGAGGTGTCCTATATTCCTTCTGATAGTAAGGGAATCGTATCGCCGGAAGCTTTCGCAGGAGCTGTTCGAGAAGATACTATCCTTGTTTCCTGTATGCATGTAAATAATGAAATAGGTTCGGTAATGCCGGTTGCAGAAATAGGCAAAGCTGTTAAGGCGAAAAATCCTGATGTATATTTCCATGTGGATGCGATTCAGTCTTTCGGAAAGATAGAAGTTCTGCCTAAGAAAATGAATGCAGATCTTGTGTCGGTTTCCGGACACAAAATTCATGGCCCCAAGGGATCCGGATTTCTATATGTAAAGAAAGGCCTTCTGCTGAGACCTATTATATACGGTGGCGGACAGCAGAAGAGCATGCGTTCCGGTACGGAGAATGTTCCTGCAATCGCAGGTCTTGGAAAAGCTGTTGAGATTACATTTAAAGATTTTGAAACAAAAACAGCTCATTTAATGAATATACGCAACAGGCTTATAGAGGGGCTTACATCAATAGATGAGGTTTATTGTAATTCTGATATGGAAAACGGTGCTCCTCATATAGCAAGTATAAGTTTCACAGGTGTCAGAGCAGAGGTTATGCTTCATGCTCTGGAGGATAAGGGCATTTATGTATCATCGGGTTCTGCATGTTCCTCAAATAAGAGTAAGGAATCGGCTGTTCTTACAGCAATAGGGCTTGATAAAGCAAGGCTTGAATCTACTCTCAGATTCAGTTTTGGAGAAGAGAACACTGAGGAAGAGGTGGATACGGCTATTCATGTTGTGAAGGAACTGCTTCCGGTTCTGAGACATTATGTGCGTGGATGATGTAACTAATGAGAAGCAGATTTATGCTTCTAAAATTATAACTTATCAGAAGGAAGTAAAAGAGAAGTCGAAAGAATTAAGACCATAATTTTAGATTCTGATTTTTAATAGAAGAAAGAGAGAAATATATATGAGTAACATTAAAATGTTTCTGGTCAGATATGCTGAGATAGGTACAAAAGGTAAGAACAGATATGTCTTCGAAGATATTCTGTGTAAGAGGATAAGGACACGTCTGAAATCTCTGGGAGAATTTGATGTAAGAAGAGATTTCGGTCGTATATATATAGAAGCACTATCTGAGTATGATTATGATGAAGTCACTGAGAGACTTACCAAGATATTTGGAATAGTCGGTCTATGTCCTGTTACCGTATCGGAAGAATTTACATATGAGTCAATTCGTGAAGCAGTAATGGATCATTTTGAAGATACTTTCGCTGACAGTGGTTTCGATTTCTCTTTCAAAGTTCATACAAGAAGAATCAATAAGGGATTTCCAATGAATTCCATGGAAATAGATATGGAAATAGGTCATGATCTTCTGGAGAAATATGAATCAGAAGGTCTGCATGTAGATGTTCACAAGCCTGATATCATGGTAGAGGTTGAGCTCCGTGGTGATAAGGGATATGTATATTCGAAGATTATTCCGGGACCGGGAGGGCTTCCGGTCGGAACTAACGGTAAGGCAATGTCTCTTCTGTCCGGAGGAATAGATAGTCCCGTGGCTACATATATGGTGGCCAAGCGTGGAGTTGAGATGGATGCAGTATATTTCAATTCTCCTCCATATACTTCCACCAGAGCGCTCGAGAAGGTTGAGAAGCTCGGTACCATTGTTGCGCAGTATTCAGGTCCAATCAAGCTGCATATAGTTAATTTCACTGATATTCAGCTGGCTATATATGATAACTGTCCTCATGACCAGCTGACAATAATTATGAAGAGGTATTTCTTCAGGGTGGCACAGGAACTTTCGAAGAGAAATGAATGTCAGGCGATAATCACAGGAGAATCCATTGGCCAGGTTTCCTCGCAGACAATGCAGTCACTTGCGGTAATTGATGATGCTGTTGAAATGCCGGTTTTCAGGCCTGTTATCGGTATGGATAAACAGGAGATAGTAGAGTATTCTCAGAGAATAGGTACCTTCGAAACTTCGATTGAACCATATGAAGACTGTTGTACAATATTTGTTGATAAGCATCCGGTTACAAAACCTAAATTCTATGCGATTGAAAAGTCAGAGAAGAGGCTTGTTGGTATTATTGAGCCTCTAATCGAGAAAGCCTTAGAAAACGTTGAAACAGTAATTCTCAAGTAATGAATTTAAGGAGAAATCTTTTATGAGAAAGATATCATAGTAGAAGCAGCTGTCTGTGCTTGCTTCTTCTGTGGTATCTTCATAAAAGTTCCGGGATAATTAAAAAAGTGCTTGCATTTTAGTTTGTAGTCTGTTATACTCACATTCGTTGTAAACATGTGGTCCGTTGGTCAAGCGGCTAAGACGCCGCCCTCTCACGGCGGAAACAGGGGTTCGATTCCCCTACGGACTACTTTGAAGGTTGTATGCGAAAGCTTACAGCCTTTTTCTTTTATGGTGCCTGTCACCGTTACAAAAGTGTTACAATTAGTGTAACACTTTTGTAACGGTGACAGGCACCATATATATATGATAAAATAT
>CACZPG010000102.1 GCA_902782965.1 uncultured Lachnospiraceae bacterium | reverse complement strand
GCTGCTGCACTCTGGACCCTTAGAGAGGTTCTTTCAATCGGTCTTAAACTGCTTCATCCATATATGCCGTATGTTACTGAAGAAATATACTGCACACTTACCGGAGATGAGTCTATTATGATCTCTGACTGGCCGGTAGCAGAGGATGCAAGAGATTTTGATACAGAAGCAAAAAATGTAGATATTATAAAGGATGCTGTAAGAGCTATCAGAACAGTAAGAACTGATATGAATGTTCCACCATCAAAGAAGGCTGGAGTATTCGTGGTTTCTGATAAGGAAGAGGTTCGTAAAGTATTTGAGGACAGTACGAAGTTTTTCGGAACTCTGGGCTATGCAAGCAGCGTTGCTGTTCAGGCTGATAAAGAAGGAATAGCTGATGATGCTGTTTCAGCAGTTATCCACAATGCAGTAATTTACATTCCATTTGCTGAACTGGTTGATATTGATAAGGAACTGGAGAGGCTTGGTAAAGAAAAGACCCGTCTTGAGGGAGAGATAAAGCGTGGAGAGGGAATGCTCAGCAATCCTAATTTCGTTGGTAAGGCTCCTGAGGCAAAGGTTAATGCTGAGAAAGAGAAGCTTGCCAAGTATAAGGAAACTTATGCTCAGGTATGCGAGAGAATTGAAAGTTTAGAGAAATGAATAACGAGAAACAGTTAAAGAGGAGAATTAAATACATTATCGTAATCCCTATTGCTCTTGCAATCATTCTTTGTGGTTTCTTCATATTTGAGAATGGTATCTCGAGCAGGGTAGGTATGCTGAGTATTGCTCTGCTTATGGCATACATTCTGATAGTGGTAATTGTATATTTCAGAATGATGCCGGCCATAAGCAGTATAATTGTTGACTACGCTTTGGAACAGGGCAAGATTCAGAAAGAACTTCTTCATGAACTGGAGATTCCTTATGCCATTCTCGATACTACCGGCCATATAATGTGGGCTAATAATGAGTTTCATAGGATAGTCGGAGTTCCTAAGAATAAGAGAATCAGGAAAGCCATAGATTCATTTTTCCCTCAGCTTACACCTGAAGTGATGAATGATGATGAAGTTGAAACGGGAATTGATTATCAGGACAGAAGATATAAGGTTTCCATCAAAAGAATCAATCTTTCCAAGGTTTTTGAGAATGACAAGTCTGAGAACAACGATGATGACATTGTTCTGGCGATGTATCTCTTCGATGAAACTGAACTCTATAAATATAAGCAGGAGACCATTGATCAGAGACTTTATGCAGGACTTATCTATCTGGATAATTACGATGAAGTAATGGATTCAATGGAGGATGTTAAACATTCAATCCTTACAGCACTGATTGAAAGAAAGATAAATATGTATCTTAGTAATGTGGACGCTATTGTAAAGCATATTGAGAATGATAAATATTTCTTTGTATTCAAACAGAAATACCTTCAGACCCTTCGTGAAGACAGATTCTCTCTGTTGAATGATGTAAAGAATATTAATGTAGGAAATGACATAGCGATGACCCTCAGTATCGGTATTGGTACTGATGGGGATTCTGCCAAGAGCGGATTCATGACTGCTTACGAAAATGCACGTAATGCAATTGGTATGGCTATGGGACGAGGAGGAGATCAGGTTGCTATTAAACAGGGTGACCTGGTAACCTATTATGGCGGAAAGAGTGCCGGAACTGAGAAGAATACCCGTGTAAAGGCACGTGTGAAAGCTCAGGCCTTTGAAGAACTGCTTCTCAGCAAGGAGAAGGTTCTTATTATGGCACATAAACGTCCGGATGCAGATGCTTTCGGATCAGCTATAGGAATATATCGAATGGTTACGAGTCTTGGTAAGAAGGCTCACATTGTAATCAATGATGTAACGGAAGCAATCCGTCCAATCTATAGCACTTTCACGGTTGGAAATACTTATGATAACGTATTTCTGACCAGTACACAGGCTGTTGCTGAGGTGAATCAGAATACAGTAGTAGTTGTGTGTGATGTTAACAGACCGAGTATGACTGAGTGTGAAGAACTGCTTAGTCTTGTTCCAACTGTAGTGGTATTTGACCATCACAGACAGTCAAATGAGATTATCAATGGAGCTGCGCTTTCATACATAGAACCATTTGCTTCGTCAGCCTGCGAAATGATTGCAGAAATGTATCAGTACATTTCCAGAAATCCTAAGCTCAGAACTCAGGAAGCAGATGCAATGTATGCCGGAATTCTTATAGATACGGATAATTTCCTTACTAAGACAGGTGTGAGAACCTTCGAGGCTGCTTCTTATCTTAGAAAGAGCGGTGCTGATGTTACAAGAGTAAGAAAACTCTTCAGAAGCTCTATGGATGAGATGAAGGAAAGAGCCCAGGGAATAAGCAATGCCGAAATATTTATGGATAACTATGTGCTGTCCTACATTGTTCCGGATGCAGGAGTGAATGATGCTCCGACTGTGGCTGTTGCCAAAACTGCTAATGAACTTCTGAATGTGGAGAATATAAAGGCTTCATTTGTTGTTACCGAGGCTGAGGATGGTGTACTGTATGTTTCGGCCAGATCTATCGGTGATGTCAATGTTCAGGTAGTCATGGAACATTTCAATGGTGGCGGCCATGCGAATGTTGCCGGCGCTCAGCTCAAAGGAAAGAAGAAGGAAGAATTCTTCAAAGAACTTAAAGAAGTTATAAGCTCCATGCATGATAGTGGAGATATTTAATTCAAATATAAATAAACATAAATATTTATTTAAATAGATTTATATAAATTAATATAAATTAGTATAAATTATCAGAAAGGCAGTATTATTAATAATGAAAATAATTCTTATTCAGGACGTTAAATCCCTTGGAAAGAAGGGCGATATAGTAGAAGTTAATCAGGGTTATGCCCGTAATTTTGTACTTCCAAAGAAACTCGGAGTTGAGGCAACACCTCAGAATATGAATGATCTGAAGCTTAAGAATCAGAATGACGAGAAGATCGCTGCAGAGAATCTTGCTGAAGCTGAGAAGATAAAGGCTGATCTTAAGGACAAGAAAATTACCGTTGAGATGAAGGTTGGAGCTAACGGAAAGACCTTCGGTTCAGTTTCTTCCAAAGAAGTAGCAGAACTGATCAAGAATCAGCTTGGACTTGAAATAGATAAGAAGAAAATCGTAATTAAGGACCCGGTAAAAGCACTGGGAGGATATGAAATTAAGCTTAAGCTTCATCCGAAGGTAACAGCAGAAATACTTCTGGATGTTGTTGAACAGAAATAAAGTTAGAAAATCAGATATTAGTTGGAGTAGAAATGGCAGAAGATAATACAATCAGACGTATACCGCCTCATGATATTAGTGCCGAGAGAAGTGTTATAGGTTCCATGCTTATGGACAGAGATGCAATATCTGAGGTCAGTGCGATACTTACGAAAGAAGATTTCTATAATACCCAGTATGGTATTATATTTGATGCCATGGTAGAACTATACGATGAAGGCAAGCCGGTAGATGAGGTTATTCTGGGAGAGAAACTGAGAGAGAAGGGTGCTCCCGAAGAAGTAAGTGGATTAAGTTTTCTTGGAGAAATTCTTGCGAACGTTCCGACGGCTGCCTTTGCAAAAGATTATGCCGGAATCGTAAAGGACAAGGCTTATCTCAGAAGGCTGATAAAGCTTTCTGATAGTGTAAGTGCCCAGGCTTATGAAGGCAGTGATTCTGTAGATACTATCATGGAAAATGCGGAATCGAATATTTTCGCTTTGATGCAGCAAAAATCGGGCTCTAAAGATTTTCAGCCCATCAGAAATATAGTTGTTAATGTAATCAGTGAGATAGAAGCGGCTTCACAGAATAAGGGCAAGATCAATGGTCTTCGAACAGGCTTTACCGATCTTGATAATATGCTGACAGGTCTGCATGGTGGAGAACTGCTCCTTGTGGCAGCCAGACCTGCCATGGGTAAGACTGCATTTGTCCTTAATATAGCTCACCATGTTGCAGTGAAAGAACGGGTTCCTGTTGTTCTGTTCTCTCTTGAGATGAGCCGCGAACAGCTGGTAACAAGACTTGTGGCTGTGGATTCTATGGTTGAGGCGAGAAGTCTTAAGACCGGTGACATATCGGATGGCGATTGGACCAAGATTATAAAGAGTGCTGACGATCTCGCAAAGGTAAATGTATTTATAGATGATAATTCCTCTATTACAATGCCTGAACTGAGAACAAAATGTCGTAAACTTAAACAGACTGAGGGAATTGGTTTGATTATTATCGATTACCTGCAGCTTATGAGTTCAAATGGAAAAGTAGAGTCCAGACAGCTCTTCATATCAGAGGTTTCCAGATCACTCAAATCATTGGCAAGAGAACTTAACGTTCCGGTCATAGCTCTTTCTCAGCTGAACAGAGCAGTTGACTCGAGACCTGATCACAGACCTGTACTTGCTGACTTGAGAGAATCAGGAGCTATAGAGCAGGATGCTGACGTTGTAATGTTCATATACAGAGATGATTATTATAATCCGGACACGACAGAAAAGCCCGGAGTTGCAGAAATAATAGTTGCAAAACAGCGTAACGGAGCAACCGGACCGGTCGAGCTGGCATGGCTGAGCCGCTACACCAAGTTTGCTAATCTGGCAAAAATTAGTTCTCAAAAAGAGAACTAACCAATAAAAATGCGCCTTTGAGGCGCATTTTTTTATGGCTGGAGTTTAATAAGTCTGTTTAATAACTGTTCATCAGTCATGTGATATATATTATCAATAACCCATATATGCATTTCTTTGGCTCTTTCTCTGAAGAAGGAACTTCCGCTCTGAGAGGATTCAAGAGGCATTGCCATTGCGAGAGCTTTGCTGGCATATTTGCCACCGAATCGACGAGTGACAGTTTCCAGCTCGTGAAGGGCATTGCTTCCGGCTTTTCCGCTCTTACAGGAAATGAATATTGGAGCAGAACAGCGCATGAGTACAACATCGATTTCATTTATAGTGTCATAGGTGCTGTGCATATATTTCTCATAATCAGAAGCATATATCTGTTTCTCTTCTTCGCTCTTGTCTCCGTTCCAGTCTATCATAGCACCTATTATCTGATCTGTGAAAACTTCGGGGGCTCTGGAAGCTACTTCATATACATGAAGTTCCAGAATGTTGCCGGTTTTAGTTACTATATTTTTGATGGAAGTGCTCTTGAATCTGAATCTGATACGCTTATTATCCTGAGAGAAATCTTTCAGCATGCCTACACCGTTGAGCTTTCCGAGGAGTGTTCCGGCTTCTCCGAGGGCTGATTTCGGTAGAATGTAATAGCCTGTTTCGTCACAGGGATATGATTTTATGACATCTTCGATAACAGAACAGTATTTATTCCATCTGTGTTCAAGCTTTCTGGCGATATCCCATATTATACGAATATCTTCCTTGAAATCTGAAGTAAAGGACCAGGTGGAGTAATTACCTGTCTGTCTTGTCAGCTGTCCGCCGTGAAGGATAATATTTTCCTTCACTGAAATCTTGAGATTATCCTTATGCTGGGTAGGCTTCTCTCCCGGAAGCATATTTACCTCCAGACCGGTATATGGGTCTATTCTGAGGGTTTTAAGCTTTCTGGAGGCACTGAGAAAACCAAACGCTATAAGGAGCATTTCTCCGCCGCCCGTCAGTTCATAATAAGCTTCCGGATATCTGTCTGCCACGTCGGAAAGTGAAGCAATACATGAATCAAGACTGTCTCTCTGGACTTCAATGAATTCCAGCACCGTATCAGGAGACATGAGTCTGGCAAAATTAATGAGACTTTTCATTTTGCGGGTAACCATTGTAACTTTGTATCCCAGATACACAACTCTGGCTGGTTTGTACTGCAGAAGGCACATTACATTTTCTAGAGCTTCTTCTGAGAAAAATTCAACGTATGTATCTTTCATAGAGGTCTCCATTCTTCATTACATATCATACTTAAAAACATATATTAGTGATTATTTGCATTCTTTGGCAGTGTTTATATCCAGCCGCCATCGATTTTTACTACCTCACCGGTGAAATACGGAGGCATTTCCAGGAGCTTCATTATAGCATTAGCTGCATCTTCGGTTGACATAATATACCCTGCAGGGATATCTTCACGGATTTCCTCTTTATCATCTTCAGAAAGGTGTGCATTCATTTCTGTATCCACGATTCCGAGTGCCGCAGCATTTACCTGGATATTGCTTGGTGCCAGCTCTTTGGCAAGGGCTTTTGTAAAGGAATTGACGGCGCCTTTGGTGGCGCTGTAGGCAACTTCACAGGAGGCTCCGGCTATTCCCCAGACAGAGGATATATTTAGAATTCTTCCCTTTTTCTCTCTGATCATATCCGGTACAAATGTATGACAGGTATTATACAGAGAGGTGATATTTGTACCTATTATATATGACCATTCTTCGGGATTCATATCGACAAGGAGCCCTGTAAGGGAGATTGCTGCATTATTAATAAGTACATTTACAGGTCCTGAAAGCTTTCTAAGGGACTCTATATACTCAATACTGCTTATATCTCCACAGGAGATAATGCATTCTGAATTGCTCATAGCTGAAATTTCAGCCTTAAGCTTTTCAAGCTCATTTATGTTTGTATGACAGCATAGAGTTATTTTCTCGTATCCTGATCGTGCGGCCTGCAGAGCAAGAGAGCGTCCTACTCCGCGGCTGGCGCCTGTAATAAGTATTGATTTCATAGGAACTCCATAATTGATATTTATCTGATTACTGAACTAATAACAGTTTATCACATCCTGCTACATATAACAATTATCTTGAAATACTCAATTTGTTTTGATATACTTTCTAATCGTAAACAGGAGGAACTGAAATGGCTAAGAAAAAGAAACAAAATGCTGTTGGAATATTTTTTTCGTTCTTTTTGAAGGCGATTGTTATAATACTCGGACTTGTAATTCTTGCAATGGGAGCTTATCTGCTCAAATATACTCTGACTATAGAGGAGAATAAAGAGGAAGAGAAAACTGTAGACGATTCTGTCTTAATAAATGAAAATGCTGAAGATGCGCTGGCTTCTGCTACAGATCCGGATGGATATGATGAACTCCTCTTTGATGGAGAAACAGAGACTCAGGATGCAACAGGAACTATTGGCCTGAATTATGAGGATAAGATAGTGGTTCTGAACGGAACAGAGACCAAGGGACTTGCCGGTGCCTGGAAGGAACGTTTCGAAGCAGCAGGCTTTACTAATGTTGAAGCCGGAAACTGTTTCAGTACTTCGGTGGAAACTTCCAAAATAGTTGTTACTGAAGAAGGTACAGGCGGAAATCTCGATACTGTTATTGAGGATGTTCCGATTGAGTATGGAAGCGCAGATACTGTGGAATGTGACGTTTCTAAAGACGGAGTAAAGGCTTTTGTCATTATCGGCAAGGATAAAGACATAGTTTCTCAATAAAACAAGTAATACTTTTGTAATATATTTGGTTAAACTATCACAAAACTTTTCAAAAAAAGACGGTTTTAAATCTTCTTTTTTTGTCTAAAATAGATAGAAGGTTATAGTCAATGGGCAATATAAACAAAAGTTGTTCAAATTATTTATGCAAGACAGATATAGTCTATCTTTGTAAAAAGTATTATTATATACAAAGTTGAAAAGAAAAATATGCTACATGCTATTAGGAGGATATGAAAAATGGCAGGATTACAGCTTAAAAACATTTACAAGATTTACCCTAACGGATTCAATGCTGTTAAGGACTTCAACCTTGATATCGAGGATAAGGAGTTCATAATCTTCGTTGGACCATCTGGTTGTGGTAAATCAACAACACTTAGAATGATCGCCGGACTTG
>CACZPG010000101.1 GCA_902782965.1 uncultured Lachnospiraceae bacterium | reverse complement strand
GATGGTGCTCAGTCAACTCGTGGAGGTCTTTTCGGATCCAAGAGCGTTTCTTCTATGGATTCAGACCTTAAGAAGCTTCTTGATGATTCCAAGATCGAAGAAATGCTTCTTAAGTCAGAATGGCTGTGGTATCAGTATGAAAGCAAGGGACATTCTGAGCAGACTCCTCAGGAGGCTACATATTCAGTTGTCTGCCTTATTAAAGCTACCGAGAAGCTTATCGATAAGAAGGGTGGCAGTTCTGCACCTAAGCCGGAGACTACTCCTAATAAGAAGGTGATTATTACCAAGACCGGTAAAGTTATTGAGCTTTCTGATGAAGGAACACAGTCTTCATCCAGTTCAAGTGTAACAGCAACTCCTTCAGTTGTTGAAAACTTAAATAATATCCAGAATATTCTTAAGGATAAGTCTGATGATAATGTAGACTATGTTAAGGATTACGTAAATGACTGGATCGATACTCTTATGAAGACTAAGTTCGATATGGATACAATGCTTTCTCTGTTTGAGGCAGAGGAAATCAGAACCAAGACATTCCAGGTTCTTAAGAAGCTTAGAGCAGATGTTCTTTAAAATATTTAGGGTTGAGAGAGAAAGAGACGAGGCTTTGCCTCGTCTCTTTTATTTGGTCTGTATTTTATGATTTATAAGATATATTTTTTTGACAGGAAATTCCAGAATCCTTTTTAAGACTATGTGGAATTTTGTTTCTGGCGCAACAGGATTAACAAGAATCGAATGGATTCCTGCGTTATTGGCTCCCCATATGTCCGTGAAGAGCTGATCACCAATAAATAATGTATTGGCTCTTTTGGATTTCAACTTCTTTACTGCCTGAATAAATCCTGAAGCTTTTGGCTTTCCGGCTTTAAATATATATTCAGCCCCGACTTCTTCGTTGAATTCTTTTACTCTCGGTTCATCGTTATTTGATACAAAGCATATTTTGTAGCCTATATTATGCAGTCTTTTAAATAACTGTCGGGATCTGTCGTCGTGCATTGCATCGTGAGGGACCAGGGTGTTATCAATATCGAAAAGGATAGTGTTATATCCCAGCTGATAATATTTTTCAAAATTAATTGAATATGTTGAATCATAATATTCTGTAGGAAATAAAAAATGTGACATTGTTATCGTTACTCCTTTAATTAATTAAAGAATTTGTATACTTGTTCGGCAGCAGCTTCGGTCATTCCCTCCACAGCAGCGAGTTCCTCGACGGAGGCTCTTTTTATAGCATCTATTTCTTTGAAATAGAGTAGAAGTGCTTTTCTTCTGGCAGGTCCGATACCTTTTATATCATCAAGTATGGATTTTACCTGTTCTTCGCTTCTTAGCTGCTTATGATAGGTTATTGCGAATCTGTGTGTTTCATCCTGTAATGCTGTAATCATATGTATAGCTTCGCTGCCTTTGCTGAAATTGATTTCCTTATCATTATACAGTAAAGCTCTGGTTCTGTGGTTATCATCTTTTACCATTCCACATACAGGTATATCAATTCCAAGACTGTTTAAAACAACCTCCGCAACGTGCACCTGGCCTTTGCCGCCATCCATCATTATAACATCAGGTAATTCTCCTATACTATCGCTCGTAAACCTTCGGGATAATACTTCCTTCATGGAAGCGTAATCATCGGGACCCTCTACAGTCTTGAGCCTGAATTTTCTGTAAGCATTTCTTTTGGGCTTTCCATCCACGAAAACCACCATCGAAGCTACACTGTGATAACCTGATATGTTGGAAATATCATATGCTTCCATTCTGGAGGCTGTATTTATTCCGATCAGGTCGGCAATTTCCTGACAAGCGCCGGTGGTTCTTTTTTCGGCTCTTTTGATTCTTTCTATATCCTGAGACAGGACCAGCTTAGCGTTATCCTCAGCCAGTTTGATAAGTCCTTTTTTCTCGCCTTTCTGAGGTGAGGAGATTATTACTTTCTGTCCTTTACGCTCAGATAAATAGTCTGTTATCAGTTCTTTGTCATCTATTTCAGTAACAGTAAGTATTTCTTTTGGGATGAAAGGTGTACCTGTATAATATTGTTTTATGAATTCTGTTATTATCTCACTTGTTTCTACTGAAGGATCCGACATCATGTGATGATTCTCTCTTCCGATTAAGGTTCCTTCTCTTATAAAGAAAATTGAAATAACAGAATCTTCATTGTTTCTGGCTGTGGCAATAATATCTCTGTCATCTGTACTGGTTTTATTGACTCGTTGTTTTTCTGTGATAGCGCTGATGCTTTGAAGAGTATCTCGGATTTCGGCAGCGGTTTCAAATTCCATTTTATTTGCGGCTTCAATCATTTCGGCTTTTAGTTTTGCTTCTATATTTCTGGTATCGCCATTAAGGAAGCTGATAGATTCTTTTATCTGTTCGTTATATTCTTCTTTTGATACATATCCCGCACAAGGAGCGCTGCATTGACCAATCTGATAATAGAGGCAGGGGCGTTCGTTTGTGTTGCCGGTATATATTTGTCTGCTGCAGTTTCTGAGTTTAAACAGTTTCTTTAACAGAGCAATAATATCATGAACGGCTTTTCTGTCAGTGTATGGTCCGAAATATAATGATTTGTCCCTCCTCATTTGATGACTCATTATTATACGGGGATAGTCTTCGTTTATCGTGATCCTGATATACGGGTATCCCTTGTCGTCAGTCATCATGGTATTATATTTGGGACGATGTTCTTTTATCAGATTGCACTCCAGAATAAGAGCTTCCATTTCTGATGAAGTAACAATGTATTCGAAATAGTTTATCATTGATACCATCTTTGTTATTTTGGGAGAATTATTGTGTCCGTGTCCTGCTCTGAAGTATTGTCTTACCCGGTTGTGCAGGTTGGTGGCTTTTCCGACATAAAGTATAGTATCTTTCTCGTCATGCATTATATATACACCGGGCGAATTAGGAAGTTTATTCAGTTCTTCTTCGATATCAAATAACTTCATTTCTGATTTCCTGTTTTGAGTTTACTTTGAATTGTACAATACAAACTTCCCGGCTGACATATTCGGCCTGAATAGTTTTGACACATATTATTTAAGATAGTATAATTATACAAGATTATCTGAAATAAGCAAATATCGTAATGATATATTATTTAGCTGTCATATGATTGGGAGGAGCAATGAAAGAGGAGTATTGTGTTAAACTTTCAGATCTGATTGAGAAGATGAATCTGAAGAATCATACTCCGGATATTGATACGAATAAGATTCTTATCAGTGACCCGGATATTAACAGACCGGCTTTACAGCTTGCCGGTTTTTTTGAACACTTTGATACGACAAGGGTACAGATATGCGGTAATGTAGAACATGCCTATCTGGCTGATATGCATACAAGGGAAGAAAATATTGAAATATTTGATAAATTGTTCAGTTTTCCTATACCTTGTCTTGTTTTCTGTCGTGATATTGAACCTTATGATTTTGTGGTAGAAGCAGGTAACAGGCATGGAATTCCTGTTCTTACAAGTTCTGCAACGACCTCATCATTCGTTCATGAAACTGTTAGATATCTTCATGAGGAACTGGCGCCGAGAATTTCCATACATGCTGTTCTTGTAGATGTATTCGGTGAAGGTGTACTCATTATGGGAGATAGTGGTATAGGTAAGTCGGAAGCTGCTCTTGAGCTTATAAAGAGAGGTCACAGACTTGTTGCTGATGATGTGGTTCAGATCAAGAAAATCAGTGATGATACTCTGATTGGTGAATCTCCGGAGATTACAAGACACTTTATTGAACTTCGTGGTATTGGTATCATTGATGTCAAAACCATGTTCGGTGTTGAATGTGTAAAGTTGTCCCAGCAGGTTGACCTGGTAATTAAGCTTGAAGAATGGGATAAAGATGCAAATTATGACAGGCTTGGACTTCAGGATAATTATGTTGAATTTCTCGGGACTAAGGTTACTTCCCATTCTATTCCAATCAGACCGGGAAGGAATCTCGCGATTATTGTAGAATCTGCAGCTGTTAATCATAGACAGAAGAAGATGGGTTATAATGCTGCTCAGGAACTTTATAACAGAGTAACAAAAGGATTAACAAAATAATATATTACATCAGGAGGATTTATAATGGCAAATTATGTATTTGGAGTTGATATCGGAGGAACTACCGTAAAGATTGGACTTTTCTCAACACAGGGAGAACTCCTTGAAAAGTGGGAGATTACAACAAGGACCGATGATGGCGGTGCGTTTATTCTTTCTGACATTGCCAAGTCTATTGAAGATAAAATTGCGGAAAGAGCAATAAGCAAGGATGATGTTAAGGGCGTTGGAATGGGTGTTCCCGGACCTGTAAAAGAAGATGGAACAGTCATCAAGTGCGTTAATCTTGGCTGGGGAGTTTTTAATGCAGCAGAAGAACTCAGTAGTATTATTAATCTGCCTGTTAAGGTTGGAAATGATGCAAATATGGCAGCTCTCGGAGAATACTGGCAGGGTGGAGGAAAAGGTTACAGCAATGTTATAATGGTCACCCTCGGAACCGGTGTTGGCGGCGGAATAATTATTAATGGTAAAATGCTGGCCGGTGTTAATGGAGCCGGTGGTGAAATTGGTCATATGACTATTGATCTTGATGAGCAGGACGTATGTAACTGTGGCAAGAAGGGATGTCTTGAACAATATGCTTCAGCAACCGGAATTGTGAGACTTGCTAACAGAGCGCTTCAGACTTCTGATAAACCATCAAAGCTTAGAGAGGTTAAATATATTTCTGCAAAAGAGATTTTTGATGCGGCAAAGAGTGGAGATAATCTTGCTCTTGAGCTTGTTGAAGAACATGGAAAGAGATTGGGATACGCCCTGGCTAATGTTGCCGCAGTAGTTGATCCTGAAGCGTTTGTTATAGGTGGTGGTGTTTCCAGAGCGGGTGATATTCTGATAAATGCTACAAAGAAATACTTCCAGGAATATGCATTCCATGCCTGCAGAAATACAGAATTTAAACTGGCTACACTTGGCAATGATGCCGGTATGTATGGTGGCGCTGCATCTATATTGTAAAACATAGTGATATTTTACAGTAAAATATATATTTACATTTATTTTTTAACTATTTTTAATATTGAAAAATGAAACTCTACAATGTAGTATATTACTTTGTAGAGTTTTGTTTTATGTAAATTTAATTAGTTATCCTATTTGCGTTTATAAAAGGTTGATGTGATGAATTTCGAACTTAGAAACAATGAACCAATGAATCTTCATACTACATTCAGAACCGGTGGAACAGCTGACAGATATTACAGAGTTTATAATATTGATGGATTGATTGAAGTTTTGAAGGTTTGTGAATCCGAAGGGGTAACACCTCTGATAATCGGAAATGGAAGTAATCTGCTGGTATCTGATAAAGGTATTCGTGTACCTGTTATAGATATAAGATCAGGGTTTGATAATATTAATGTAAATGATGATGTTATTATAGCCGGAGCAGGAGCTATACTTTCTAAAGTATCTATATCTGCTTATGATGCCGGACTTGAAGGGCTTGAGTTTGCTTTCGGTATTCCCGGTACAGTAGGTGGAGCAGTATATATGAACGCCGGTGCATATGGTGGTGAGATTAAAGATGTTGCAGTCTCAGTTGAAGCATTGATAGATGGTAAGGTTGAAACAATAGCTGCTGATGAGATGGATTTCTCTTACAGACATAGCAGGGCTATGACTGATAATATGATCATTCTTTCTCTTACGCTCAAGCTTCAGAAGGGTGATAAGACTGAGATTAAAGCGAGAATGGATGATTTTTCTGAAAGACGTAAGAGTAAACAGCCATTGGAATATCCCAGTGCAGGTTCTACCTTCAAAAGACCTGAAGGATATTTTGCCGGCAAGCTTATTATGGATAGCGGGCTTTCAGGTCGAAGCGTCGGTGGGGCTATGGTAAGTCCAAAACATTGTGGGTTCATTATTAATCATGATAATGCGACTTCCGAGGATATCTATAATCTTATATTAAATGTCCAGGAAGAAGTTTATGACAAATTCGGGGTCAGACTTGAACCTGAAGTAAAGTTTATTGGGGAGTTTTAGTGGGTTAAAGCGTTAAGGAGAGGTAGATTTGCGTTTTGTAATTGTTACGGGAATGAGTGGTGCCGGAAAGTCGACGGCTCTTAAATCTTTAGAAGATATGGGGTTTTTTTGCGTTGATAATCTGCCGGTAGCGCTGCTTGAAAGATTTGTCGAATTATCCATAGATAATAATTTTGAAAATGACAGAATTGCCATTGGCGTTGATATAAGAAGTGGAGACGGCCTTGGCGAACTGAATAATTATCTTAACAGACTCAGAGTTAATAAATTTAATTATGAGATTCTGTACCTTGATGCTTCAAACAAATCTCTTGTTAAGAGATATAAAGAAACAAGAAGGGAGCATCCTCTTGCCAAGGGACATTCTCTTGAAGATGGAATTAATGAGGAACGTAATCGTATAGATTTTCTAAAGAAATCTGCGGATTACACAATTGATACTTCCCGTCTTCTTACCAGAGAACTAAAATCAGAAATAACCAAGATTTTTTCGAATGATATTGATTATACCAATATGATCGTTACTATAATGTCTTTCGGTTTTAAATTTGGTATACCTCAGGATGCGGATTTTGTATATGATGTCAGATTCATGCCTAATCCATATTACGAAGAAGCTCTTCGCAGGAAAACAGGTAATGATGAAGAAGTTCAGCAATATGTTTTAAATAGTGAATCAAGTGTTACTTTTGTTGATAAACTATTGGATTTAATGAGTTTTACGATAAATGAATTTGTTGACCACGAAGACAGACATCAGCTTGTAATAGCTATTGGATGTACCGGTGGGCGACACAGATCGGTTACTATTGCTAATGAGTTATATCAGAGAATGTCTGGCCTTCCTTACTCTGTCAGGGTATTTCACAGGGATATAGCCAATGATACGTATGTAAAGGGAGAAGCCTGATGTCTTTTTCTTCGGATGTTAAAAAGGAATTATGCTCTGTGATTCCTAAAGCTATACATTGCAGAATTGCAGAATTAGCTGGAGTTCTGTCTGTGAATGGCAGAACTGAATATGATAATAATGATGAGCTTCTTATTATAAGGGCTGAAAATGAGATGCTGGAAGATTTTATCAGAAAACTCCTGTCAATTATATTTAAAGCGGAGTCGGAGGATATAATTCTCGTTAATGAGAAAATGCATCACAGAAAACTTGTAATAAGTAATAAAGAACTTATTGATGATATATTCATAAAACTTAAGCTTTCCAGGGATTCTAACCGCATCAGCGTAAGCCCTGTGATTACCGAAAGAAGCTGCTGTAAGAAAGCTTATCTCAAAGGCGTTTTTATTGCCGGTGGATATATAGGAAGCCCTGAGAAGAAATATCAGATGGAAATGTCTCTTGTAAGTGATAATGAGGCAGAAAAAATTCTTTCAATTATCAGCTCAGAACACTTCAATGGAAAATATTCTCATAGAAGAGAAAGATATATTGTATATATAAAAGATGGCGATACCATTTCCGGAATTCTCGGAGTTATGGGAGCAGCTAATTCCATGATGGAATTTGAGAATATAAGGATTTTTAAAGATATTAGAAATGTAGTTAATCGTGAGGTTAACTGTGATACGGCTAATCTGGCCAAAACTGCAAGTGCTGCAGCTAAGGTCATTGATGATATAAAATTTATCAGAGATACAGCAGGACTCGACATTCTGAATGATACTCTGAGAGAAACTGCGGTTTTCAGATTGGATTACCCCACGTTATCCATCAAAGAGCTTGGAGAGCTTTTCTCTCCGGCTGTAGGAAAATCAGGAATGAATCACAGACTTAGAAAACTTAGCCAGATTGCTGAAGAATTAAAAAATAATAACTGATTCAAGAGGAGAAATTAAGATGCTGCAAAAGAATTTTGTCATTAATATTCATGAATTTGATGAGGCTCGTCCGGTGGCTGAGATAGTACAGACAGCAAGCAGATATACGAGTGATATTTATTTTGTATCAGGATCAAGAAAAATAAATGCAAAGAGTATTATGGGAATGATGAGTCTCGGTCTTTGCAATAACGAAGAAATCAGTGTAGAAGCGGACGGTGTTGATGAAGATGATGCTGTTGAAGCCATCATCAAATATATGACTACCGAAAGCTGATAATATACTAAAAAACATAACAACCTTAAGCTAACATTTATTGCTACAATATCATTATTATGTTATAATGGCATTTAGCTATAAATGTATTTTAGTGGTGGAGGAGCCAAGGAATGGGATTTTTTAGTAACCTTAAAGATAAGTTTTCCGCTATTACAAGATTTGCAGGTGGAAATAAGTCCAATAAGAGTTCAGTTGAGTTACAGTATGATAAGGCTATGAGCCTTATGGAAAATGCAAACGGTAATGAGGCTGTTGATATTCTCGAGGGTATTGCCGATATTGGTTTTAATGATTCCAGTTATAAGAATCTGGGATTAGATGCTCTTAAAGTTCTTAGTGAATATTATGAGACAGGTTCGTATCAGAATGCAAAGACTGAGAAAGATCTGAATAAAGCGGCTACATATCTTGAGAAATACTCTAATCTTTCAAATGATGCAGAAACAATATATAAAACAGCTAAGATGTATCTGGAAGCTCAGAATTTTTCCAAGGCTATTTCTCTTTTTGAAAAAGCAACTCAGCTTGGTGTTAAATCTGCCTATATGAATCTTGGCTCTATTTATGAGAATGGTCTTAGCCGTATTGATGAATATGGTAATAAGAGTGAATTTATTGTTCCTATAGATCTTGACAGAGCTATGGCCTGGTATAAACAGCTTGCTGATCTTGGCGATGAGAATGCCATGAAGGCCTATGACAGAGTTGAATATGCAAGCCAGCATACAGACTCTCTTGAATTTGAAGAGAAGGATAAGTTATATACTGAGATTTCAGAGAAGAGAAAAGAGAAGGGTAAGGAACCCAGATATAAGGTTATTGATCCTGCTTCTCTTCAGTATCAGTATACATATGTTCATAACCAGATAGATGGATATATTCATAAGCTTCCTAAAGACTGGGTTAAGACAATTAATGAGGAAACTGATGAAGAATACTATGCTCCTAGTCTTACATATAAAGACTTTGAGATGTATGTAAGTTATGACAGTATACCAAGAGAATCTAAGAAAACTCTTGAGAATTATCTTAGATATTGTAATGATGCTTTTGATGAAGAGCTTCAGCTTAAGTCATATATTACTGAGTATGCAGATGGTATCT
>CACZPG010000100.1 GCA_902782965.1 uncultured Lachnospiraceae bacterium | reverse complement strand
GAAAGTACAGCCGGCGGTATAAACTATGATGTTAAGACGGATAAGGAAGATGAGGAGGCAACGGCAAGAGCTAATAAGAATACTGCCGAGCTTCTGATTGAAGATATCAAGAAGGTAAATGACCGTATCAAGGATACTTCAGTCAAAATAGAAAGTCTTAATTATTCTATAAGTGAGCTGGATAAAAGGATAGAAGAGTCAGAACGTGAGCTGATACTGGCAGAGGACAATTTAAGGGCGAAGAGAGAGGAATTCGGTAAATCACTTCAGATGATGTATGAATCTACGGAAAGTGACGATCTCCTGTCCCTTATCCTTAGAGCAGATGATCAGTATGATCTTATCAACCGCAGCGAGTACATTTCTTCTTTCAGTGATTATATAAATCTTAAAATTGCAGATCTTCAGCTTCTGATGGATGAGAAAGAGGATCAGAATGATGAGCTTATTAATCTTCGGAACAAAAGAGAAGACGAACTTGTGGAGTACGAAGATATCAAGTCAGAACTGAATGAAGAGATGAAAGAACTCTCATCTCTTGTAAGTGAGGCTGAGAAAAAGGCTAAGGACGCAGAAGAACTGGCCAGAGATCTTGCTACTCAGGTTGCTGCTCTCGAAGCTAAGGAACGAGAAGTTCTGGGAAGACGTACTTACACGGGGGAAAACAGTAATGTAGTATATGATGGTGATGGATCAGAATACTATTACGTTGATGCTTATCCCTATACTGAGGATGAACTCAAAATACTGGCTGCCATAATTCAGGCAGAAGCAGGCAGTGTCAGTTATCCCGGGATGATTGCTGTAGGAAGTGTTGTAATGAACAGAGTTGCGGACAGCAGATTCCCTAATACTATTGCAGGTGTAATATATGCCCCATATCAGTTTGAACCGGTATCGGTTGGTACCTTTGCGGTGATTCTTGCACAGGGACCTGTTCAGGCATGCTATCAGGCAGCTCAGGAGGTCCTGGAAGGCAAAAGAAATGTCCCCAATTTCTATTTCAAAGCCGCATGGTACGCAGAACAGCATGGCATTTCAGGTGTAAATATCGGAGGAAATGTATTTCACTAGCTTTGAGTTGCTCTTTAAAGCAACGATTATATCTTGATTCTATATATTTGGAGATTATGATGAACGATTTTTTTTCTGTGTATTTAATTTATTTTGCCGTTTTTATGCAGCTGATAGGTCTTACCTTTGCTGCAATCATTGACCCCTACATTAATAAGAAACATAGAACAGTAATACTTATAAACTGCTTTCTGACCCTGGTACTTATCATCCAGAATTACCTGGAATGCAGTTTTGGATTGGTTAAATCAGAGTATTTCTACCGACTTATTGTCAGTATTTTAGGATATGTTATAAGACCTGTTATTATAGTGATGTGGCTGTATCTGATCCGCAAGAAGCAGAGGCTTATTATGGCATGGATACTTATTGCGATTAATGCATTGATCCATCTTACGGCTCTGTTCACAGATGTGTGTTTCACCATCAGTCCGGATAATTCATTCCAAAGAGGACCTCTGGGTTATACCTGTCACGTGATAAGCGGTATTCTGCTTCTGTATCTTTTCTGGCTGTCATCAGATATGTATATAGATTCGGTAAATGGAAAGATAGAAAGCAAAGGAATCAATACTTCAAATAATTCACTTAGTGCAGCAGGTTCAAACCAGCTGAAGAAGGAACTTATGAAATATGGTTATGGTCTGGCGGGACTGATTCCAACCTGGTGTGTGATCATGATCATATTATCTGTCGTAATGGATACCAAGATATATTCGGATTATGAGCCGATAGTATTCCTTACGGTTGCTATCGTAAGCAGTAATCTTTTCTATTATATCTGGCTGCATCTTGGCTTTGTCAGAGAATATGAGGAGAACATAAGGACGAAACTTCAATAGAAGTGATTTTTATTATATGAGGAGGTATGCATCATGAAGACTATTTCAGTAGACGATCAGCCCAATGTATCTGAAGAGATAATCAAGATTATGACCGAGATTGATCCGGATGGTACTCATTCAGGTTATTCTGACATTCAGGAAGCTCTCAGCTATTGTAAAGAGGAGAAGCCTGATGTGGCGTGGCTGGATATAGAAATGCCCGGAATGTCAGGACTTGAACTTTCTATGGAAATCAAGAAGGTCTCTCCTATGACTAATATTGTGTTCGTAACCGGACATGAGAAATTTGCTTATCAGTCTTTTCAGCTGCATGCCAGCGGTTTTGTTCTTAAACCTGTTACAAAGGAAGCAATCCTCAGAGAACTGAATAATCTGAGAAATCCTGTTGAAATGAAGAGAACAGGTCTGATAAGAGTTCAGTGTTTCGGTAATTTCGAGGTATTTGATAAGGAAGATCATCCGGTTAAATTCAAGAGAAACAGAAGCAAGGAGATACTTGCTTATCTGATAGACAGACGTGGAGCACTCAGTTCAGTAGGAGAATTATGCGGAATTGTGTTTGAAGATCGTGAAGAAGACAGAAATCTTAAGAAACAGATGAGAGTATTTATTGCGAGTCTGAGAGAAGATCTGTCTAAGATTGGTGCAGAGGATGTACTTGTAAAAGGCTGGAATGCTTATGGAGTAGACTGTTCGCTTATTGATTGTGATTATCTGAACTATCTGAAGGGAGACAGCGTAGCTATCAATTCCTTTATGGGTGAGTATATGATTCAGTACTCCTGGTCAGAAATGACACTTGGCGAACTGATAATGAAGCCATAGCATAGAAAGATTAGAAAAATGAAAGATAAATTCGACGAAAGAACGATTCGTGTTTTTCCTTATACAATATTCATTATGCTTTTTGTTACCATGATCAGTATGATGTTACCTCTGATCAGGCTTATTATGGGTGGAAATATTAATGATGCGAATCTGTATCAAATGAATACCAATCTGTATATGATCTGCTACATGATAGTTTATCTGGCTATAGTATGGATATTCTCGTGTCTGTATCATTTATCATATATGACGAAATGGTTCAATTACAGCTGTAATATGACAGCGTATTATATAATAGCTGAAGCTGTGAATTATTTCATGAACTGGCTGTGTAATGCCTTAGGAAATCCGGGATATCTTGTGATAATAGGCTATATTATCCGTCTGATACCAACCACGTTTATTATGCTTCTATTTGCTTTTGTTATGCGTGGAGCTTCGGAGTTGTATGAAGAAATGGGCAGAAAGAAGGCGGCAGTTTTCTGCAGAACCCTGATAGTTTACTGGGTTGCCGCATTTGCTTCTCAGATCCTTCTGAATTTTGTGATTCAGACAGAGAGCGGTCAGGAAGAGGTATCTGTAATATATATTATTCTTATCAGCACTATATATATTTATACCGGCGTGGTTATGATTCTTTCGTATGTAAATATCAAAAGATTCTGTTATGAGTATTATCTCTATTCCTATAATAACAGGATAAGAGGTGTATAAACTGGAGCCTGTTCTATGAGTGAAGTATCTTATTTTGCTACCCGAAATGCAATAATACAGCTGGTTAATCAGTCATCAGTGCTTATATCTATGGTTCTGATGCTGGTTGTTTTTGTTGTTGCTTTTCAGATGAAGAGCCATAATAAGAGAATACGATATTTTCTTGTGACTACTTCCATAAATCTTGGTGGGCTCATGTTTCAGATATCTTCCTATATATCCTACGCATATATTCTTTATTCCCTTGTTATTCCAGGATTTACACTCTATTTCATTGAAACTGAGCGAAATGAGAAGGATGACTGGGATGGAAATTTCTGGATGATACTTCAGACTCTTTCAGCGGTTATGATCATACTTATGGTGGCTTTTTCTGGGAGTTCTTTCCTGATTGGTATTTCTTTCCTGCTTCAGTATGTGATTGTTATCATAATGCTGCTTATATCTTCCAAACAGCTGAGCGCAAGTATCGGGTTCCTGATCGGAACTTCTTTTCCGATATTTACCTCTCTGGCAGGAATGCTTTTCTTCGGACTCTATACTCATGGATTCGGTATTACAATGATGCTCCTGATAGTATTCTTCGGTTATCAGTCTGATATGGAACAGGAACTTCTTGAAAGACAGATAGAACTTTCGGAGAATAAGGTTTCGCTTCTTATGGAGCAGATACATCCTCACTTTATATATAATGCACTTCAGCAGATTGCACTTCTGTCTGATGAGGATGCCACCAAGGTGAAACCCGCTATCCAGAGTTTTTCATCTTATCTGAGAAAAAATTTCGAAGCTCTTACAAATGAGAAAATGATTCCTTTTGAAATTGAGATGGAGCATGTGGATGCGTATGTTGAATTGTCACAGATTCTTCCTTCGAGAAATTTTACTATTAAGAAGGATTTCAAAATAACGAATTTCAATATTCCGGCGCTTACAATTCAGCCTCTTGTAGAAAATGCAATCTATTATGGAATAGGTATGAGCGAAGAGGGAGACGAAATAAGGATTGAAACGAAGGAAGAAGGCGGATACGTAATGATTATCGTATCGGATGATGGCCATGGCAAGAAGACTGAACTTCCTACCCAGAAGAAACATAAGAGTGTGGGTACTAAGAATGTCAAAACCAGACTTAATATACTGTGTGATGGAGAATTATCCATCGAAAAGGGTGAGAATGGAACCAGTTCCATAATTAAGATACCGGCAGATAAGGCGATTTCCAAAGAATCATAAAAAATAGCAACAGAAAAATCGAAAATGACAACAAAATCGGGTTAAAATAGCAACATTTGCGACCCTGAAAATATAAAAAATAAAAAAATTTGAAAAAAATTAAAAATATTTTTGAACCCACAAACCCAGTAAAATAGAGGCTTCCGGGATGATTTGAATAAATTGTAAAAAAATTTTTAAAAAAAAATTAATTCCGTGTTGCACTTTTGTTGCGCGGTTACTGATATAGTGGACTCATAAAATAAAACATGCCAAACAAAAAGGCAAATAAAAATCAGATTATCCAAGGAGGATGGGAGAATGAAGAACAAAGTTATGAAAATGGTAAAGGGATTTACATCTAATCCAAAGGCTGTTATGGCAGCTAAGATCATGGCAGCAGCAATAGTAGCAGTTATCGGTGCAGTAGCATACAGCACAGGTGCATTCGCAGCAGAGGTTGGAGCTGACTTCTCAGGAGTTACAAGCCCAATCGTAGGACTTATAAATTCACTTGTTAATCCGTTACTTGCAATCGTAGGAGCAGGCGGAACAATCTTCTGCATATTCCTCGGAGTTAAGTTTGCAACAGCTGAAGAGCCACAGGAGAAGGAGAAGAGAAAGCAGGCACTTAAGACAGCCATCATCGGTTTCTTCCTTATCTTCGTACTTATGGCAGCACTCAAGCTTTCAATCAAGCCTATGACAGAGTGGTACACATCAGCTACAAAGGGAGCAAACAGCACAATCCAGGTTTCAACAGAAGCTACTACCAAATAAGCTAATAATAACAATTACAATATGACAATAAGGGCTGACCTACTGGAAATCCTGGTCAGACCTTTTTGTCTTCTTTTCTGATGTGACACGGGAATGATTCTCTTGTCGCTTTTGTTGTGACTGAGGGATTAATTCCTGCTGCATTGAATGAGGAGAATGGAATGAATAAGTCGATCAAGAAGAACGGTTTAAACAGAACTGCCGGTAATGTAATGGCGATGCTTGCATTTATGTTATTTGCATTAATGGCAGTATTTGCACCACTGACAGGGCTGGGCACGGTTAATGCTGAGGGTGAAGCAACACCGAGAGTTTCTGATGAGGAGAAGGATACCTTCGAGAATCCTGCGAATCCTTTTGTTTTTAGTTCGTTCAATACAATGTGTGACGGGGATGAACTAAAGATTTATGATCTCTCTAAACTTACAGTGTCTTCTGACGAAAATGGTCTGCAGATTAAAGGAAAGAACAAAGCAGTTGGAAAATCGTCGATTACTATTCGAAAGCTGTATGATTTCGGAACTGTTCCTCAGACAGCTTCTTCAGGCAAACGTACAAATCGTATCAGAATAGATGCTGTTGCCAAGTATCATACAAATACAACCCTGAGATTCTATATAGATGAGAATCCGGAACCATTTCTTGAGAAAAGAATACCGACACAGCCTGAGAAGGATGACTGGAACTGCAAGAATCCGGTTTTTGCTGAGGTTCCTGATGATGTTTACGGTCTGCATTATATTACAATAGAAATTTATGACAAAACTACTGCAGAGGATAAGAATACTTCAGTTCTGCTCAGAGATATCAAATTCTATAAGGAGTCAGTTCCAACTGTATATGTTGAAATCGATGAGGCACTTGGTACCATTGAAGCCATGAATTCCGATGGCCAGCATAAAACAAACTGTTACGGAAAGATTCGTATCAGAATCCCGGACGGTTATCAGAGTCCTTACGGAAAAGCTGCTACCTATGAGAAAATCAATAAGGATACTGCCGGTTACCATGATCTGGAGTATATAAGAGGAAGAGGTAATTCTACCTGGGATGCCACAAAGAAGCCTTATAAGCTCAAACTGGATGCTAAAACAGATCTTTTTGGAATGGGCAAGAATAAGCACTGGGCGCTTATTGCAAATTATTATGACAACAGCTTTATAAGAAACAGAATAACCTACTACATGGGATCTCTCATGGATATGGCTTATACTCCGAAACTTGTACCTGTAGATGTGGTAATGAATGATGAATACCTGGGAAGTTATTATCTGAGTGAAGTTGTCAGAGTAGATGATACAAGAGTTGATATTGATGACATGGAAGATCTGACTCTGGCTGATACTGAGGATAATGAAGAATGGAAAACCGGTGGATATCTCCTCGGAATGTCTCCTTATGGAAAAGAGGAAGGCTACCAGTTTACTTCAGATGCCGGAGTTACCTTCGTGCTTGAATCTCCTGAGGAAATAGAAGGTCTTCCGGAGGAGAAGATAAATGAGATTAATAAATATATAAAAAATTATATTAATAAGACAGAAGAAGCTATCTATAGTGATGACTTTGCTGATAATGATGATAAACCTCTGGAAGAATACCTGGATCTGGATTCGGCAGCAAAGTATTATCTGTTCCAGATGTTTACACGTAACGGAGATGCATACGGAACAGCAAGTACCAAGCTTTACAAGAAGAAGAACGGACTTCTGTATTTTGGACCGCTTTGGGATTTTGATTATGTAGCGTGGGGTTCGGGCGATTATTATACGAGGCAGGAGACCCTTTATGATGCAGGAGTGAGATTCGATTGGTTTGAGAGACTTAAATCTAATCCTGAATTTGTCGCTAAGGTAAAGGAAGCCTGGTACGGAACCGGAGAGAATGATCCAAAGTCTATGAAATATATCCTGAATGACATGATCAGGGATGGTGGATTAATTGATTCCTACAGAGATGAACTTAGCCTTTCTGCAGATAATAATTTCGATAAAGCTAATATTACCTGTTTTCCTTTTGGACCACATGTTGAAAATCCAAATGGATATATAACCGGTTATATTGCTGACGTTGATGATAATACCTATATAGTATGTAACAATTACAGTGAAGAAATTGACAGACTTAAAACCTGGATATCCAAGAGAATAGTCTGGGTGGATAAATATATGAAAGGCTTTGAAAATGACAGCCATGTTTCACTTGTCAATTTCTATGATGGTGACGAACTTGTATGCACCTACAATCTTAGATATGGTGGACCGATAAAGAAGTTCCCTGAACTGGAACCGAGAGAAGGATATTATTTGCTTGGCTGGTACGGAACAGGTCATGATTATGACCCTGAAACGGATGAATCTATTGAAATCATAAAGAAATTCAGTGCCGGACAGTATTTAGATGATGAAGTAGTGAACCTCTATGCAAAGTGGGAAAAAGTTGAAGATGTAAACGCCCCCAAAGAAATTTGCTTTGAAAGAGATGAGATGAGTGTAGCTACGGATTCTCAATGCTGGGTATATTACAGTCTTATTCCGCTGGATGCTGAGGGTGGTGTCGAATTTGAAAGCTCTGATCCGGAGCTGGCGATAGTTTACGATGACGGAAGTGTATTCTCCAGTGGAAAACCGGGAACAGTGACTATTACTGCAACAACCATCAATGGTCTGAAGGCTGAATGCGTGATTCATATTGTTGATGATCTATATGGCAAGTATCCTTATGAAATTGGATTTGATAAGGAAGATATAACTCTTGAGATAGGCGAAGCTGAAAAGATTAATATTGTCTGTGATCCATATGATGCTAAGCCATTGGATAAAAAACTGAGAAGTGAAAATCCGAAGGTTGCATACATGACAGATGCAGGAGTAATAGTTGCGGTAGGAAGAGGCGAGACAAATATCTTTATGGAACTTTCTGATGCTTATTCAGAAACTGAGACTTCAATACATGTTACAGTAACGGATTCCGAGGCTGAAAAGGCAGAAGCAGAAAAAGCAGAAAAAGAGAAAGCTGCTAAGGAAGCAGAGGAAGCTGCCAGAATAGCTGAATCAAAGAAGAAAGATGATGAGATAAAGTCAAAAACCGATGAACTGAGTAAGAAAAATGACGAGCTGAGTAAAAAGTCCGAAGAGTTAGCTAAGAAAAATGAAGAGATTAAGTCTAAGGATGCACAGCTTGCAAAGACAGAATCAGAGAAAAATGCGGCGCTTACCAATAGTAATCTGATCATCAAGAAGGATACAGAATTTACCTATAAGAAGATAAGATATACTGTAACAAAGGTCTGCAAGTTCGTAGACGGTAAACTCACTACAGGTGAGGT
>CACZPG010000099.1 GCA_902782965.1 uncultured Lachnospiraceae bacterium | reverse complement strand
TGTACAACTTTCTATCATAAAGAGATGAATAAAGGTATTGTTACCTTTGCTTTCTATCAGGGTAGAAGACTTGCATGTATGAGATTCGTATGTGCTACTATGGAGATCATAGAGCAGTATGAAGAGATTATTTTTGAAACTGCTAACTCATTTGCATTTGTTAATCCTACACGAGTAAGTGAGCAGAGTCTCAACCGTAAGGATAATCAGTATTACAGTGAAGCTGTATATTGCTATTATCTTGAAGATTATGAAGGCGCTATGTCTAATGCCAAGCAGGCACTTAAGCTTGGCTCAATAAAGGCCAGTTATCTTCTGATTGATCTTTATTATGATAAGGATTCACCATATCGTGATATTGAGAAGACTATAAGTTATGCTAAACAGCTTTTTGAGGCTACTAAGGATCCTGATCTTGCATTCCTTATCGGTAATATTTTCGATCAGGAAAGAAAAGATTACTCAAAAGCTCTCAAATGGTATGAAGATGCAGAAAGACTTGGACATAAGAGAGTTGCTTTCTATCTTGGACGTTTCTATTATTATGGACTGCTTTCCACAGGCAGAGATGGCGAGAAAGCTCTTAAGTATTTCAAGCAGGCTTCAGAGAATGGAATCAATGAAGCAGAAGCTTATATAAATGATATCAAGGATTTACATGGAGAGAATCTTCAGGCTGCTGTTAATAAATGGGAGAGAGCTGTTAAGGCTGGTTCCGGAGCTACAGCACTTAAGGTTGCTCTTATGAAGCAGAGTCAGGTTTTCTATATTGCCAATGATTATGAGATAGAGAAGTCCTTCCTTGAGGCTCTTGGACTTGGTAGTATTCAGGCAGCTTATGAACTTGGTAAGATTTATGAATATCAGGAGTCTCAGCCGGAATTTAACGGAGAGAAGAAATCTCTGAAGTATTTCGAGAAGGCTTTTGATAATAATTACGATGAATTTGATAAGGAGAATCTCTTCAAGGTTATTCAATATAAAGAAGAGAAGGGAATATCCGAAGAAGAACTTATCAATCTTTATATGCAGAATGCAGCAATGGCATATGAACCTGCAGTAGATAAAATAACTGAGAAGGTTAAATATAAGACACCTCAGATTGTTGAGCTTTATAAAGTTCTTATGAATACTGCAGAGGGAGGAGATGATTCAGCTATTATCTCCATGAACAAGCTAGAGAAGACTTACCCTGATCTGGTAATTATTGAACCTACAAAGGATCAGAAGGTTATCGAGAACAAGTTCTTCAGAATTCTTGTTCCACGTGCTAGTGTTGCTACGATTGATGATGATGGTGGTACCATTAAGATAGCAGATTCTGTAATCGAATTTGCGGTTGCCGAACTTCCAATCAAGGTTGATAATGAACAGGATTATCTGAAGATTTATAAACTGATTCTTTCAGAATATCTTCCTGATGATAATGCTGATATCATTATTGCCAACTCAAGAATGATTGGTTCAGGAATGAGAGAATCGAAGGATAATGTTCATTCCTTCAGTATTCTTCTCATCAGTTCTAAGAACCAGTATCTCTTCAAGCTCAGTTCAAGAGATAGAAGAGAAATGATTTCATTCAAAGAAGAGGTTACGCAGATAGCTAAATCTCTTGTTGAGACCGGTGAGATTTATATTTCTGAAGATGGAAGCAGACGTAATATCGGACTTGCTGCAATGCTTAAAGCAAATGAAGGCGGCTTCCTTTCAATTGGTAAATCTGAGTAATTTATTTTATCTTATATATATGATACAAAAGCTCGGGGCAGGGTGAGATTCCCTACCGGCGGTATAGCCCGCGAACCTGCTGTCAATTAATGATGATTTTGGCAGAAGGCTGATTCTGTGAGATTCAGAAGCCGACAGTATAGTCTGGATGAGAGAGTTTAAAGAAATGATTTTGATGCCCTGATTATTTCAGGGCATTTACTTTTGACCCGAAGGAGACTGATAATAATGGCTTACGACAGAAAGTATATGCTTAGAGCTATTGAACTGGCCAGGAAGGGGATAGGGGCAGTTAATCCTAATCCACTTGTAGGAGCAGTAATAGTAAAAGATGACGAGATTATAGGTGAAGGTTATCATACGAAATATGGTGAACTGCATGCTGAAAGAGAAGCTCTTAAGAATGCAGTTGAAAGAGGAAATGATACTTCAGGAGCAGATATGTATGTTACCCTTGAACCTTGTTCTCATACAGGAAAACAACCCCCTTGTACTGATGCAATTATTGAATCAGGTATCAAAAGAGTGTATATTGGTTCAGAAGATCCTAATCCACTTGTATCCGGAAACGGAATTTGGAAATTGAGAGAATCCGGAATTGAGGTTATTACTAATTCCCTCAAAGAAAAGTGTGATGAACTTAATCCTGTATTTTTTCATTATATTACAACCAACAGGCCTTATGTCGTTTATAAGTATGCGATGACTATGGATGGAAAGACTGCAACCTCTACAGGGAAAAGCAGATGGATATCTAATGAAAAAAGCAGAAGTATGGTACAGGAACTTAGAAATGAATATATGGCTATTATGGTTGGAATAGGTACGGTTCTTGCTGATGATCCGCTTCTTACCTGTCATATTGAAAATGGTAGAAATCCTATTAGAATCATATGTGATTCAGATCTCAGAATTCCTATAGAATCTCAGATTGTTCAAACTGCTTCTGAATCTAAAACCTATATTGTTTCGTTAGCTGAAAATGAGAAAAAAAACAGAAGCAAGATTCGTGAATTAAAGGATTATGGGATTGGTACTTTGCTTATACCAGCCGGCGAAAATGGAAGAATTAATCTGACAAAACTATTCGAGCAGTTAGGAAAAATGCATATAGACAGTGTTCTTCTTGAAGGAGGGGGAACGCTTGCCTGGAGCGTTTTAAATGCCGGATTTGTAGATGAAATAAGAACATTTATTGCACCAAAAATCTTTGGGGGTAATTCCGGTTATTGTCCTGTTACAGGAACGGGTATAGATGAGGTTTCAGATGCATTAATGTATGACTTAAAAGAGATAAATAGTATTGATGGTGATATTTATGCCAGATATACTAAAACGGTAATGTAGTTATAATTCTTTGGAGGTATATATTTGTTTACCGGCATAATAGAAGAAATCGGAAAAGTGAATAGAATCAGCAAAGGCTCTGAATCAGCTGTTATTGAAATAAATGCATCAAAAATCATGGATGATGTTAAGCTTGGAGACAGTATAGCAGTAAATGGTGTATGTCTCACTTGTACAAAGCTTGTTTCTAACGGTTTTACAGCAGATATAATGGCTGAAACTTTAAGAAGATCCTCCCTGGGTGAACTTAAAGCCGGAAGTCATGTGAATCTTGAAAGGGCTATGAAGGCTGACGGTAGATTTGGTGGTCATATTGTTTCGGGACATATTGACGGAACCGGTATTATATCTGAAATTCGTTCTGAAGACAATGCTGTATGGTATAGCATTAAAGCTTCAGAAAGCCTGCTTCGATATATTGTTTTAAAAGGTTCTATTGCAATTGATGGAATAAGTCTGACTGTCGCTTATGTTGATAATGAATGTTTCAGGGTTTCTATCATACCACATACCTTGAAAGAAACTGTTTTATCAGAGAGGAAAAAAGGCGATATAGTTAATCTGGAGAATGATATTATTTCCAAGTACGTTGAAAAATTATTATCTTCTGACCAGGGGTCTTCTAATGACGCTTCTGTTAAGAAAACTTCTTTTGAAGAATCTTTAAGAAGAAACGGTTTTTTCTGATCAGGATATTATAATATTATAAGATTATAAGAGGTATTTAAATTGAACGTAGAGTTAAATTCAATTGAAGAAATTCTGGAAGATATGAAGAAGGGGATTCCGGTTGTCATCATGGATGATGAGACCAGAGAAAATGAAGGTGATATAATATTTGCTGCCGAATTTGCTTCAACAGAAAATGTAAATTTCATGGCTAAATATGCACGTGGACTTATATGTATGCCTATGGATGAATCATATAGCGATAAATATAATCTTCCGCAAATGTGTATTGTAAATACTGATAATCATACTACTGCATTTTCAGTATCTGTTGATCATGTTGATACAACAACAGGTATCTCGGCTGAAGAAAGAGGATATACAGCAAGAAAATTTGCTGATGATTCCTCAGGAAAGGATGATTTCAGGAGACCTGGACATATGTTTCCTCTTCAGGCAAAAAAAGGTGGAGTGATTGAAAGACCCGGTCATACAGAAGCTACGGTTGATCTGTGCAGACTGGCGGGTCTTAAACCTGTAGGCCTTTGCTGTGAAATAATGAATGATGACGGAACTATGGCAAGACTTGATAATCTTATTGAGTTTTCAAGAGAACATAACCTTAAGATTTCTACTATTAAGCAACTGGTTCAATATAGAAAAGAACATGAGGTTTTTGTAGAAGAGGTAACATCTGCAAAACTCCCAACAAGATATGGTGAGTTTATAATTCATGGTTTCATTAATAAACTTAATGGAGAACATCATGTTGCTCTTACCATGGGTGATATAGGAAGTGGTAAAGATATACTTGTTCGGGTACATTCCGAGTGTCTTACCGGTGATGCATTTGGATCTGCTAAATGTGATTGTGGACAGCAGCTTGATGCAGCTATGAAAATGATAGCGAAAGAAGGCTGTGGAGTGCTTCTGTATATGAGGCAGGAGGGCAGAGGAATCGGACTGATAAATAAAATCAGAGCCTATGCTTTACAGGATCAGGGGCGTGATACTGTGGAAGCTAATGTAGAACTTGGATTCCCGGCTGATGCCAGAGATTATACAATAGGTACTCAGATTCTTGTAGAACTTGGTGTCAGAAGAATGAGACTTATGACAAATAATCCTGATAAGGTATATGGACTTAAAGGCTATAATCTTGAAATAGTTGAAAGAGTCCCTGTGGAAATTGAACCATCTGCTTATGATCTTTTCTATCTTAAAACTAAAAAAGAAAAAATGGGTCATATTTTAAATGATGTATAGATTAAATAAACCATAATAATATTATGTTAACTAATGGAGGTAAATCATGAAAATTGAAGGAAATGTTGTAGCTTCAAAAGGAACCAAGGTTTGTATAATTGCTTCAAGATTTAACGAATTTATAGTATCAAAACTTGTTTCCGGTGCTGAGGACGGACTTATAAGACATGATGTTGAAGAAGAGAATATTGATACTGTTTGGGTTCCGGGAGCGTTTGAAATTCCTGTTATTGCAAAAAAAATTGCAAAATCCGGTAAATATGATGCTATAATATGTCTCGGAACTGTTATTAGGGGCGAGACCAGTCATTATGATTATGTATGTGCTGAGGTTAGCAAAGGTATTGCTCAGGTAAGTCTTGAGGCTGAAATGCCTGTTATGTTTGGTATTCTTACTACTGATACTATTGAACAGGCTGTTGTGAGAGCCGGAACCAAAGCAGGTAATAAGGGATATGATTGTGCTCTTGGCGCTATAGAAATGATCAATCTTATGAAGAATATTTAGGTGATTGATTCTGTGGAGATTACAATATAAATGAATTATTTTACTGATGAAAATGACTTAAATAAATTTAATAACCTGAGTCCGGATAATCCGGATAATAAAAAAGATCAGAATACTGCAGGTGTTCTTGATATTTTTGTGGCTTCAATTATTCGAATTAATAAACTGGCTGTGCTCTGTGTCGAAAACGCTAAAAAGTTTATTGGATATGTTATCTTTATGTCTATACTTGTAAGTTTTATGGCGTTTCTCGTTCCCAGTGCATCCAGGATTTTTTCCTTTGGAGGTTTTTCAAAGCTTTTCAGAGAAGATTTTCCGACTTTTAGTATTGAGGATGGTGTTCTTACAGCTGATAAAAAATTTGAAATGAAGCTGAATAACGCATTTCTGGTTATTAATACTGACATAGATGAGTTTTCTATCGATGATTTTGATTCTTCTGGAGTCTATATGGCGTTCGGAAAAAGAAATGTCAAACTAGTCACTTATGTCGATGATGAATCAAATAAAAGCTATAATGAGGTATATTCTTATCCGATAGGAATGGTACTTCCTTCCGGGCTTAATAATGAAGTAATGGCTAATATGACACCGCTGTTTTATTTCACCTACATTATAATTTTCTTTGGTTATGCTATTTTTGCCGGAGTTAAGTATGTGTTCTTTGCGCTGCTATATGCTTTCTTCACCAGGACTACTACATCAATAAGCAAATTAAATCTCAGCATGAAAGATTCTGTACATCTTTGTTTCTATGCTGAGACTATAAGTATTATTCTGGTTAATATAAATGAGGCTGTAGGATATTTCATTCCTTCAATTTTTATGACTCTGGCCAGTATCATAATTACGGTTGCAGTTATTATGAATGCTGTTAAACCTCATATGCCGGATATTGATGAATTTATGAATAGATTCGGTGGTAATAATAAAGATAACTAATTGCTCAAGATCAGGAATTTCTTTCTACGAAGTTCCTGATTTCTTTTTTTGGAAGAAGGCTAAGGGAGGAATTCTGATAAGCTGCATCTTCAGTTACCTCTTTGCCGAAATATTCTGGTGCAGTAAAATTCGCAGCTTCTTCGATACTTGGAAATTCTACCTCTGCATATATCAGCCCTTCAAAACTATCATGAAAAATATCAAGTTCTATTGTATAACCATTATAAGGTATTTTATATCTTGTTTTTGATATTATATTTCCTACCACCATTTTAGAGAGTTCTTTATACTCTTTTTCATTTATTTCTTTTTCGAACTCGTGTCTTTCTATCAGACCGCCTGATTTGATTGTCAGGATGTATATATCATTTTTCTGTCTGATTCGAACTGCCGGGTCAGCTGATATATATCCCTGGCTTATTTCGTTTTTCTCGAATGCATCAAGATTAAAAGGAATTTCTTTTATAAGAAATTTACGTTCAATTTCCATACTGATATCCACCTTTATATTATTTTAAAACAAAGTATATCATATTTGACGATTTATGTTTTATTTTTTGAGTTTTTATGTTTGTATTTATGATGTTTAAGGTTTATAATCAAGTCTATTGATTAAGTATAAGTAAGGAGAGTAGCTATATTATGACAGATGAAGAAAAGCAGCAGGCGGCCGAGCAGGCAATTGCCAGAAATATGCCGGAAGGTCTTCGCAAAGTTTGCAATGCTGATTCCGATATTAAAAAGGTTATAGGAGTCATGAGTGGAAAGGGTGGTGTAGGTAAATCATTTATTACTTCCTTAATGGCTTCTATCAGTAATAAGAAGGGACTCAAAACAGCAATTCTTGATGCTGATATTACGGGACCATCAATACCTAAGGCTTTTGGAGTTCATAAGAAAGCTTTTGGAACAGAGACAAGTATTTTTCCGGTGGAAACTGCTTCCGGGATTAAACTGATGTCTATAAATCTTCTGGTTGAAAATGAGGCTGAACCTGTAATTTGGAGGGGACCGGTTATAGGCGGTGCAGTTCAGCAGTTCTGGACAGATGTAATGTGGGGTGATATTGATGTGATGTTTGTTGATATGCCTCCTGGAACAGGAGACGTTCCGCTTACTGTTTTCCAATCTATGCCAATTGATGGAGTGATAATAGTTACATCGCCTCAGGAACTTGTTGAAATGATCGTATCGAAAGCTGTAATCATGACCGGAAAAATGAATATACCTGTACTTGGTATCGTGGAGAACATGTCTTATTTTGAGTGTCCTGACTGTAAAAAGAAACATGAAATTTTCGGTCCCAGCAGAGTGGATTCCATTGCGAGTGCTTATGGTATTGAATGCACTGCAAGAATTCCTATCAATTCTGAATTTGCTGCGTGTGTTGATAGTGGAAACGTTGAGAATATAAATACTGAATTTATAGATGATTTTTATAATACTATTATGAACTAAGGAGAGAGGGGAATAAAATGAGCAAAGTATATATTTTGTTAGCGGATGGTTTTGAAGAAATAGAAGGACTTACAGTCGTGGATCTTTTGAGAAGAGCAGGTATAAATATTGATACAGTATCCATTAAAGATACTACGGAGATTACAGGCGCCAGGGGGATTAAAGTAATCGCTGATAAGCTTATCAGTGAGATATCTGATGATGGAAACATGCTTGTTCTTCCGGGAGGAATGCCGGGAACTAATTATCTGAAACAGAGCGATGAAGTTAAAGAACTTATTATGAGTTATTATAATTCAGATAAATATATTGCAGCAATATGTGCCGCTCCTACTGTTTTTGGTGAAATGGGTCTTCTGAATGGTCGTAAAGCTACCTGTTATCCTGGACTTGAGCCAAGTCTGGCAGGAGCAATGTGGCCGGGAGAGAGTCAGTCTGTAGTACGAGATGGTAAGATAATTACCAGTCGCGGTCTTGGAACAGCAATAGATTTCGCTCTTGAATTAATTGAAGTTCTTATAAATGATACAAAAGCTGATGAAATTGCAAAGTCAGTTGTATATAAGAGATAGTGTCACCTGTTTTGACTGATTGTCTTCTATATTACTATTTGTAAAGGAAAGTATTACACTAATGCGTTATATAACAATAAGAGATATTCTTAAAGTAACAAATGGATATATACAGGGAAAGGTTTCTGAAGATTACAGAGAAACTCTTCTTTCTGAAGAAGTAAAGGATATAGTTACAGATTCACGAGAAGTACATGAAGGCTCTCTTTTCGTTACTATAGTCGGTGAAAATGTGGATGCTCATAAGTTTATTCCTGAGGTAGCATTAAAAACAGACGTTATGCTGGTCGAGAAGGATGAAGAAGAAATAACAGCCTTATCAGATGGCAGTCAGCTTCCGGAAAATAAAGCATATATCAGAGTCAGATCAACTGTTGAAGCTCTTCAGAATATAGCTGGATTTATCAGAAGCAGATATAATAAGCCTATAATCGGAGTAACAGGAAGTGTAGGAAAAACCACTACCAGAGAGATGATAACGCATACGCTTGAATCCGGTTTGAAAGTATTTCACACTCAAGGAAATATGAATTCACAGATAGGTGTTCCTATAACTGTTTCTCGGATATTGGACGAGGACAGTGATGTAGCTGTACTTGAAATGGGTATCAGTGAAAGCGGAGGAATGGATAAACTTGTAAATATAGTGAAACCTGACATTGCTGTTTG
>CACZPG010000098.1 GCA_902782965.1 uncultured Lachnospiraceae bacterium | reverse complement strand
TCTCATGGGATTTGAAATGGCAACAGCCCTTGTATCAGATTCAGATATGAATACAGATTATGAAAAGGTAGCTAAGGATATTGAAGAGTTAGATTCAGTGGATCACGTGTTTACCCTGGTTGGTTTTGAGCCGTCAGTAAAGTTCGACGATAAGGAATCTACATTCTTTACATATGCAGCCGACGATGTAGATAAGGCAAATAATGTTGTTCTTACTGAAGGAAGACTTCAGAAGAAGGATAACGAGGTTATGGTTACAAATGCTATCGCTGAGGACCTGGGTGTAAAAGTAGGAGATGTTATAACTATCTCATTTGCAGACGAAGAGGCCGATTATATTATCGTTGGAATCAATCAGAGAGTGGAGCGTATGGGACGAACCATCTATATGACCATCGATGGAGCGAAGAGGATAATCCCGGGAAATATGCAGTATCAGTATTATACAACTGCAAAGGATGGAAAAACCTATGACGATATAGTGAAGGATTTAGATAAACTTGAAGAAGATAAGGATTATAGCTTTACTTCTACAGATGAAGAGAAGATGATGAGGTCAACGCTTGATACTCTGTCTATATCCATGAGACTGATCTGTGTGATTATATCAATTATCACAGCTTTAGTAGTAGTATTCGTTGAGTCTCTGGTTATTCGTGCCAAGATCAGCCGTGAGTGGAAGGGAATGGGAATCAGCAAAGCACTTGGTCAGACAAGCGGCAATCTCATTTCACAGATAATGCTTTCCAATATGCCTGCAATCCTTGTGGGTACAGTGCTTGGAGCACTCATTGCTCCGCTGGCCGGAAAAAGCGCAGTTAAAGCAGCATTTTCACTCTTCGTAATAAAGAGCGTGCCATTTGATATACCTTCATACTATATGATCATTACTATAGTTGGTATAGCTGCAATAGCAATAATTGCATCAGCATCTGCAGGTCTCAAGGTAAGAAGTCTGAAACCTGTGGAAATGATAACAGAGGAATAATCTATAACTTCCCACCCTAAACAGGAGGCGGTTCGCTGGTTAGTGAACTGCCTCCTGCTTTGATTAGTAACTAACAGTTCACGTTTCTGTAAAATCATCCCTTTAAATGATTGCAAAATGATAGCATGAATTTTATAATAATGATATCAACAATGCTCGGGAATATATAGTCTAAATGCCTATGCCCCATCATAAAAACGGAGGTGATAGTATGCTTAGTCTGGAAGAAATGAAGAAGATTAGAATTAAAAAAGGTATATCATATGAGGATATTGCCAGAAAATCAGGGGTTTCCGTCAGTTCTGTTCAGAAGCTTTTCGGTGGAACTGCTTCAAACCCCAGAAGAAGTACTCTTGAAAAACTCAGTAAGGCTTTTCAGGATGATAAGATCTATAAGTATAATAATAAGGTAAAACCGGGTGGTGAGATACATGAGCCTGATATAAGATATAATATATATGGCTCCGGGAAGAATGTATCCGGTGGTTCAGCATCTTTATATTCAAGGTCAGGCTATACCTATGAAGATTATTTATCTCTTGAACTTCCGGAAGGTAAAAGAATAGAAATCATTGATGGTGTTATATATGATATAGCAGTACCATCTAATACACATCAGGCTATTCTCGGTTACCTGCATGTTTTTCTGTCAAATGAGCTCAGAAAAAGGAAGAGAAAGTGTCTTGCATTTATGGCTCCCTTTGATGTAAGGCTTGATTTTGGCGAAGGGCCTACTACGGTTGTACAGCCGGATCTTGTAGTAAAATGCTCAGATGATGTGGAATTTGATGAAGAGGGAAGAGAGAAACCGTGGGTTCCGCGTTTTGTTATAGAGATATTATCTAAGTCAACCAGAACCAAGGATCTGTATATCAAAACCAAGAAATACAGAGAAGCAGGTGTATATGAATACTGGATGATAGATAACAAGATGAAAAATGTTATCAAACATAATTTCAGAAGTGAAACTGTAGAAGTATTCGGTTATAATGATAAAATACCGGTTGATGTTTTTGATGGAGATATCAGAATTGATATGAAGGCCTTGGAGGTTTATCTGACGGAATATGCAGATGTCATCGGTATTAATAAGTAAGGAGAAAGTATTAAATGAACTTTTCATTAAATCGTAACCAGCTCAAGTATTTGGCTATCATTGCAATGGTTATCGATCATATAGCATGGTCCTTTGTTCCTACAATGTCATTGGCAGCACAGATAATGCATTTTGTAGGAAGACTGACCGGGCCTGTTATGGCTTATATGGTATTTGAAGGATATATGCATACCCGGGATGTGAAGAAATATGCTATAAGGCTGTTCATTTTCTCTCTTATCTCCTGGATTCCCTACAGCCTTCATGAGAATGGGAAATGGCCGACGCCTTCCTTCAGTGTGATCACTTCTTTGTTCCTTGGACTTATTGCTATCTGGGTATGGGATAAAGCAGAGCTTAATAAAGGATTCAAAGTAGCAATAATTGTAGGCCTGTGTATGCTATCCATTTTTGCTGACTGGCCGATATTTGATGTTTTGTGGCCGCTTTTCCTCTTTGTATACAGGGATGATCCTGTCAGAAAATGGAGGAGTTTCAGTGCCATTGCAATAGGTGAGTCAGTCATGGCAGTATTAGCCTGTTTCTTTACGGGAGGATCCTATGGCCAGGTATTTCAGCTGGGGGTATTACCGGTTATTCCATTACTCAAATATGCCTATAATGGAGAACCGGGAAATAGAAATGCCTTTCACAAATGGTTCTTCTATATATTCTATCCGCTTCATCTGCTGATTCTGGCACTTATAGAAATATTTCTGGTCAAATAAGCTGAATTAACTGAAAGATTAACTGATATAAGGAGAGAAACAAATGCATTATAACTGCCTGATAGTTGATGATGAGATAGAACTGGCGAAGATGACAGCCGAATATTTCGAAATGTTTGATATTAAGACACAATACGTAGGTAGTGCAGCCTCCTGTTATGAATTTCTGGAAAATAATGATGCAGATCTTATTCTTCTGGATATCAATCTCGGCGATGGCTCGGGCTTTGAAGTCTGCAAGAAACTCAGAGAGGAAATGCAGCTGCCCATACTGTTCATAAGTGCACGTCAGAGTGATGATGATGTACTTGTGGCACTTAGTATTGGTGGAGATGATTACGTCAAGAAACCTTACAGTCTGTCAGTGCTTCTTGCGAAGGTTAAAGTGAACCTGAAGAGAGTAGAACAGCTCAGGAGTATAACCTCCGCGCAGCCTATGGCAGCAAATGGAGACGTACCCGGTCAGAATTCTCAGAATATGGGTGGTGCCGGTGGTTCAAAGGAGACTGACGGGGCTAAAGAAGAAGTCCTGACTCCGGATGCTTCTACTATGTCAGTATTAATGAATGGTGAAAGAATAGAACTTAAGGCGAAGGAATTTGCCTTGCTCAAATGTCTGTACGATCATAAGAATACTATTGTTACCAAGGAAACTCTTTTCGAAGAAGTATGGGGAGATACCTTCTACAGTGACGGAACCCTTAATGTACATATAAGGAAGCTGCGTGAGAAGCTGGAAGAGGATCCTAACAAACCTAAATATATCAAAACAATCTGGGGAACAGGATATATATTGGAAGTATGAATGGAATAAGAAAGATTATAATTATATATTCTTCTTTTATGCTGGCGGCACTTCTGGTGCTTTTTGTGCTGTACAGAAATACAGTTCTGTCTATGGGAACTGTAGCTTCTTACAGTGAAGAAGAATTGGAAGTATATAAGAAGGTCTGGGGAAATATCAATGCAGATTTTGTTACAGGTCAGAACATGATTCTGAAGTATACATTTATATTCTGGCTTATTGCTTTAATATCCGGCTATATACTGATTCTCATGATATATATGATGCATATCAGACCTGTCAATGAAATGGAGAAATATGCTTCCGAAATAGCGAAAGGGAATCTGGATATACAGCTTCCGATGCACAGGGAGAATGCGTTCGGAAGTTTTCCGGAAAGCTTTGACCTGATGAGGGAAGAGATAAAGAAAGCCAAACAGAAGGAGATGGAGGCTGAGAAGGGTAAAAGAGAACTGATGGCTGAGCTCAGCCATGATCTAAAGACTCCTGTAGCCACAATTCAGGCTACCTGTGAAGTGATGGAGCTTCAGTATAGCAAGAAGAAAGCTTTATCAGCTAATGAAGAGGATTTAAAGGAAATCGACGGGACACTTGAGAAAATAAGTTATATAGCCAATAAAGCGGAAACCATTAATCAGCTGGTAGAGAATATTTTTCATGCCACTATTGATGATCTTGATGATGTCAGCATTAAGCCTGTGGAAACAGATTCCCGGATAATTGAGGGATATTTCAAGAACCTGAAGGAATATGGAAATATTATTCTCGAGAACAGTATTCCGGAATGTCTCGTATACATTGATAAGCTGAGAATGGAGCAGGTGATTGATAACATAATAGGTAATTCATATAAATACGCCGGTACAGATATACATGTTTTCTTCTCGGAAACGGATGCTGCCAGTGCTTCTACTGTGAAGGACAATAAATATATCAGGATAAGGATCAGCGATGAAGGCCCGGGAGTGCGGGAGGATGAGCTCTCACTTATAACCGAGAAATATTACAGAGGCAAGGACGTAGCAGATAAGAAGGGCTATGGCCTGGGCATGTACCTGGTGAATTATTATATGAATAAGCAGGGTGGAGGAATGGAATACTATAATGACAATGGCTTTGTGGTCGAGCTGCTTGTCAAAAAAGTATAATATAAGTAAATATGATTAAAAAATCTGAATAAAAATCGAAAGAAATTCGTAAAAAATTGAATCGATTAAGATTATAAGTCTGATATAATTTAGAAAAAATACTCAGAAGGGAGATTTAACATGGGGACAAAGGAATTAATTGATGAAGGAAAAACAGCATTAGGAATAGAGTTCGGTTCTACAAGAATCAAGGCTGTTCTGGTAGATGATAAGGGCAATCCGATCGCACAGGGCGGATTCGGATGGGAGAATCAGTACGTTGACGGAATCTGGACCTACAGCCTGGAGATGATATGGAAGGGACTTCAGGATGCATATGCAGATCTTCTGAAGGATGTTCAGGAGAAATATGGTACTGTTATTAAAACTGTAGGAGCTATAGGCTTCAGTGCCATGATGCATGGATATATGGCTTTTGACAAGGACGATAATATGCTGGTTCCTTTCAGAACCTGGAGAAATACTATTACTGAAGAAGCAGCTTCACAGCTTACATCAGAGCTTGGATTCAATATTCCTCAGAGATGGAGTATAGCTCATCTTCATCAGGCAATTCTTAATAAGGAACCTCATGTTAAGGATATAAGCTTCTTCACAACACTTGCCGGTTATATTCATTGGCAGCTTTCCGGTCAGAAGGTTCTGGGAGTGGGAGATGCCTCAGGTATGTTCCCTATAGACAGCAGAACCAGAGATTACAACAAAGATTATATTTCAAAATATGACAGTATTATAAGCAGCTATGGTTTCCCATGGAATATAGAAGGTATACTTCCGAAGGTTCTTGTAGCCGGAGAAGATGCAGGAACCCTTACTGAGGAAGGCGCTAAGAAACTTGATGTCAGCGGAAATCTTCAGGCAGGAATACCTATGTGTCCTCCTGAGGGTGATGCAGGAACAGGAATGGTTGCTACCAACAGCGTGGCTGTAAGAACCGGAAATGTATCTGCAGGAACCTCCATATTTGCTATGGTTGTTATGGAGAAGGCACTCAGCAAGGTTCATGAAGAGATAGATGTGGTTACAACACCGGTAGGTGATGATGTGGCTATGGTACATTGTAATAACTGTACTTCTGATATTAATGCATGGGCAGGAATATTCCGTGAATACTCAGCTGCAATGGGTATTGAAGTAGATACAGATAAACTATATACCACACTTTTCAAGGCAGCTCTGGATGGGGCTCCTGATTGTGGCGGACTTGCGGGATTCAATTATTTCTCCGGCGAGCCTGTAACAGGTTTCGATGAAGGACGTCCTGTTTTCGTGAGAAATGTAAATGCTGATTTCACCTTTGCTAATTTCATGAGACTTCATCTGTACTCTGCAGTTAGTACACTTAAGGTAGGCCTTGATATCCTTCTGAAGGATGAGGGAGTAAAGGTTGATAAACTGTACGGCCATGGAGGCTTCTTCAAGACCAAGGAAGTAGGTCAGAGAATCATGTCAGCAGCAACCGGCGGTCCGATTACAGTCATGGAAACAGCCGGTGAAGGCGGAGCCTGGGGAATGGCAATCCTGGCACTCTATCTTATGCGTCTTAAGGAACAGGGTTCAGGTGATTGTTCATTATCAGAGTTCCTGAACAAAGAGGTTTTCGCAGGAGAAGAAGGAACCACCATTACAGCAGATTCAGAGGAAATAGCAGGCTTTGACAAATTTATGGAGACCTTCAATGAAACACTGCCAATAGAGAAGGCTGCCGTAGATTGCATGAAATAGAAAGAGACGAGGATTGAGTAATGTTAGAAGAATTAAAACAGAAAGTTTTTGAAGCAAATATGGAACTTCCGAAGAGAGGTCTGGTAACCTACACCTGGGGAAATGTCAGCGGAATTGACAGAGAAGCAGGTCTCTTCGTAATCAAACCAAGTGGAGTTGATTATGAGACTATGACTCCGGATGATATGGTTGTAATGGACCTTGAGGGGAATAAAGTAGAAGGAAAATATAAACCGTCCTCTGATACTCCTACACATCTTGAATTATATAAAAGATATGAGGAAATAGGAGGTGTAGTTCATACACATTCTCCTGAAGCAACTTCATGGGCTCAGGCAGGAAGAAGTATTCCTCTGTATGGCACAACACATGCTGATTATTTCTATGGAGAGATACCATGTGCAAGAAGTCTGACTCCTGAAGAAATTGATGAAGCCTACGAGAAGAATACCGGACTTGTTATCATCGAAACCTTCGATAAGAAGGGGCTGAATCCGATGTATACTCCTGGAGTTCTCTGTACTAACCATGGTCCATTTACCTGGGGCAAGGATGCTGCAGAGGCAGTACATAATGCAGTTGTTCTTGAAGAAGTTGCCAAGATGGCGCTTAAGACTGAACTTATCAATCCGGAAGTAAAACCGGCACCCGACTGTATAAGAGATAAACACTTCTTCCGTAAGCATGGTGCGAATGCATATTACGGTCAGTAAAATAAAGAGGTTATAAAATGATCAAGGTTTTTCTGGTAGAAGATGAATATGCCATCAGGGAAGGCATTAAGAAATCGGTGGACTGGGAAAGAGATGGCTTCGAACTGGTTGGTGAAGCCGGAGATGGAGAGGTTGCATTTCCCAAGATTCTCAGTACCAAGCCGGATATTCTGATAACAGATATCCGCATGCCTTTCATGGATGGACTGGAACTGTCCCGGCTTGTCAGAAAGGAACTTCCACACATTAAGATAGTTGTACTCAGCGGATATGATGATTTCAATTACGCTAAGGAAGCTATCAGTATTGGTGTGGAAGAATATATTCTTAAACCGGTTTCCGGTGAGAATCTGATGAATGAATTGAAGCGAATTGCTGAGGATATTAAGGCACAGCAGCAGGAGTCTCAGGCGCGGCTTAAATATCTGAAGGACAGAGAAGAAATCAGAACTTTGGAGCAGCAGAAGTTTCTCCATGATATGATTGATGGAAAGCTCTCTATTCAGGATTCTATTTCTCTGGGCAAGGAGCTTGGAATCGAGATTACAGCGGCATATTATTCTACTATACTGATGCAGGTTTTCCCTAAGAATAATAATTCCGGAGATATAGACGAATACTCGGGAACCAAAGAGGAAGTATATATCAGGATCAAGGATTTGTTTGCAGAGACCGGAAATGTATATCTGTATGAACAGGTAGGAGATGTTCTGTGCTTCCTGGATAAGGCAGACAATCTTGAAGAAATGGAAGGAAGAATTGATTCCGGTATCAGAATGCTGGGAGAACTGCTGGATGGTTATCCTGATATGAAGTATTTCATATCGGTAGGAAAAACGGTGGAAAGATTAAGAGATGTAAATGTATCCTATGCTGATGCAAGTAAGAAATTTGCAGAAAGATACATGTACGAGGATAGTTTCGTATTCTATGGAGACGAAGCCGATAAAGAGAAGAAACGTGAAAATATAAGTGAAGAGCGAAATGCTGCCGGCGCTGATATAGACAAGTTTGATATTAACAGCATAGATGTCGGAATGATATCCAGGAAGACTATTTATAATTTTATGAGACAGGGGACTATTCCTGAAACAGATGATCTGGTTGATGATTATTTCGGAAGTATGGGCAGGGAAGCTGTCGAGTCAGTAATGCTCAGACAATTTGTGCTTGTTGAATCATTGTTTAGTGCCATATCACTTCTTGAAAGTCTTGGAATGACTCGTGAAGAGTCCATAGAACTGCTGGGTGAGATGTCTGAACCGATGCGGTTCAATGATTCGGTTGAAACAGCTAAGGACTATATCAGAATGCTTCTTAAAGAAGTAATTGAATACAGAAATAAGATTTCCGACCAGAAATACATGGGAATAATTGAGAAGGCTAAGAATTTCATCCTGGATAATTATCAGAATGAAGAGATGTCTCTTCAGCTGGTTTCCTCAAATGTAAATGTCAGCTCTAATCATTTCAGTGCTATTTTCAGAAAAGAGACAGGAATTACCTTTATAGATTATCTGACTACTGTCAGAATGGATAAAGCCAAGGATCTTCTGACTACCACATCCATGAAAACCTCAGATGTCGGTTTTGAAGTAGGATACAGAGATCCCCATTATTTCAGTTATATCTTCAAGAAAACTCAGGGTATGTCGCCCAAGGAATTCCGAAGGTTAAAGAAGGAAGCCTGATATTGAAACTCATTTTGCAGACGTTTGCAAGTTCGGGCTCTTAGCAGGGAAGCTTTACGGTTATGAAGAAACGTAAGAAAAGAGTCAGCAAAATACAGTCAAAATTAACTAAATATATCTGGATATGCGTGATTCCCTTTATAGTGCTTTTCAGCGTTGCTCTGGCAAGACTCTATGTTTATTACCAGGATTATGATCAGCTGGTTAGAAATATAACCGGTGCTAATGAATACAGTATGGAATTCAAAGATAACCTGGATGAAATGATGTACAGAATAATAATAGGATCAGCCAACTGGAGCAATCCGGAAGAGAAGCTTGAAGGTGAAGATCCCAAGGCATTGATAAATGATGCCAGACAGCATTTCCAGAATCTTCAGGAAAAGACTACAGAGCAGAATGTCCGTGCGGACCTTACTGCTCTTGTTAAGCTTCTGGGGATTCTTGATGAGCGGGTAGATGACATCCTGAAAAATGTTGAAGAGGGTGGACATTATGACGAGAATATGGAAATGCTTGATATGAATATCCGTACTCTTACCTCCCTTATTCAGAGTGATATCCAGAAATATATTTATGATGAAGCTACTAATATGGAGAAACTCCGTGTTGAAGTTGCGACGAGTCTTCTTTCAACAATCAGGATTCTCGTGGTGACTCTGATAATTACAATACTTGTTATAGTATTTCTGTCAAAACGACTGGCAGAAAGGATTACGACTCCGATAACCGAACTAAGTGAGGTGACGGAGAAATTCGCCGGTGGAGACTTCTCAGTTTCTTACCATACTGACAGTAATGATGAAATGGATACTCTGGCGAAGAGTTTCAACAGTATGGTCAAGGAAATAGAAACTCTTGTAAATGATATTCATAAGGAACAGGAAAATGCCAAGGACGCAGAACTTCGTCTCCTTCAGGAACAGATTAATCCACATTTCCTATATAATACGCTGGATGCAATCATTTGGATGACGGAGGCGGGTGAGAACCAGAAGGCTATTCAGATCATTCAGGAATTGTCCAGCTTCTTCAGAATATCTCTCAGCAAGGGACAGAGTGAGATTACTATCAGCAACGAGAGAGAACATGTGAAGAGTTACCTTGAGATTCAGAGATACAGATATCAGGATATTATGGATTATGAGATTGATTTCAATGAGGACATTCTTGATTATCATATTCAGAAGCTTACACTTCAGCCGATTGTGGAGAATGCGTTATATCATGGAATTAAGAATAAACGTGGAAAAGGTCTGATAAAGGTTACAGGACGTTCTGAGGGTGATGATATCCTGTTTACGGTTGAAGATAATGGAATAGGAATGAAGCCGGATGAACTTGAAAGACTCAGATCACTGATTATCGGAAATATTTCCGATGACGATCAGAGCGGTTTTGGAATGGCCAATGTTGAGCAGAGACTGGAAATGCTCTACGGGGATAAGTACGGAATGACTGTTGAAAGTGAGTATGGCATCGGTACAACAGTAAGTGTGCGAATACCGAAGGTTTAAGTGTGAAGATACCGAAGGTTTAAGGATATAAATGATGATAAAGAAACTTATTAATATTACTAATAAAAAAACGAAATATAAGATTCCGGGCAGAACTCTTTTTTGTAAGACGTTTCTTCTTATTTGTATATTAGCTTTCGTCATTACAGGATGCGGTGCGTCTTCCGGTGAGAATGATGAGGATCAGGAGGCTGAGCAGAGTAAATATCTGAACGTTGGATTCTCGCAGCTGGGAGCTGAATCAGACTGGAGAGTTGCCAATACAGAATCTATTAAAGAAAGCCTTTCAAGAACCAATGGAATTGAACTTCTCTTTGATGATGCCCAGCAGAAACAGGATAAACAGATTCTGGCAATAAGGAATTTCATCCAGCAGGAGGTGGATTTTATAGTTCTTGCTCCGGTAACTGAAACCGGTTGGGATACCGTACTTCAGGAAGCTAAAGATGCTGAGATTCCGGTTATTATAGTAGACAGAATGGTAAGTGTGAATGATACATATTTATACACCGCATGGGTGGGATCGGATTTCAATAAAGAAGCAGAGATAGCCTGTGAGTGGCTTAACAAATTTACAGCTGCCAAAGGTATCCTGGCATCTGATCTCAGAATTGTGGATATTCAGGGAACTCTGGGGGCAACAGCTCAGATAGGCAGAAGTAACGGACTCCTGTATGCAAGCAAGAAATACGGATGGAATATTGTTGCAAGTATTCCTGCGGATTATACCCAGGCAAAAGCCAAGGAAGTAATGCAGTCACTGCTTAAAGATCATGATGACATTAATGTGGTTTATTGTGAGAATGATAACGAGGCCATTGGCGCTATTGAGGCTATAGAAGAATCCGGAAGAAAGGTTGGAACTGATATTAAGAATGGGGAGATTCTTATTATTTCCTTTGATGCCGCACATTCCGGCCTTAGTAAGGTTCTGGAGGGTAAAATTGCACTGGACGTTGAGTGTAATCCTCTTCAGGGTGAATCTGTTCTAAAGCTGATAAATGAAGTGAAGGAAGGCAATGATTTCCAGAAATATACCTATATAGAAGAAAGTGCTTTCACAGCGGATGATACCGTAACAAATGTTGATGTAGACGGCGAGAAATATGACATTACCATACTTACTCAGGAAATTCTCGACGGTAGAGAATACTGATTTGATTGTATAGATGTATAGGGTGATTAAGATGATTAAGCTGTTTATAAATTAAGATTTTAAGGTAGTCGATTAAGAGATAAAAGCGGCTCTGAAAAATAATGAATTATACAAAAAATATAACAATAAATAAAAAAACAAAAATAAAATATAAAAAATCATAAAAATATAAATAAGAAAAAATTCATATAAATTTATGTGATAAATATTTGAAAAAAATTCAAAAGATATTCTGTATAAAGCCCTCCGGTATTTTGATATAGTTTTCTCATCGGTAACGTAAAAACTATAATACAAAATTTACGGAGGGCTAAGTATTATGAAGAAATTTGGAAAGAAGTTAATTGCAACAGTAGTTGCAACAGCTATGGTTCTTGGAATGACAGCTTGTGGCGGCGGAGCATCAAGCGGATCTAATGATGCACCTGCAGACAGCGGAACAGCATCAAGCGGCGGAACAATTAAGGTTGGTATCATTAATAACGATCCTAATGAGTCTGGATATCGTACAGCTAATGATAAAGATCTTAAGGCTATGTTCTCAGCTGAGAATGGATATGAGGCTTCATTCGCTTACAGTCTTAAGAACGATGAGCAGATTACAGCAGCTCAGAAGTTCATCCAGGACGGTGTAGATTATCTGCTTCTTTCAGCAGCTGATACATCAGGATGGGACAGCGTACTTAAGGATGCACAGGATGCAGGAATCAGAGTTATCCTCTTTGACCGTACTATAGATGCAAGCGACAGCTTATATGAAGCTTCAATCGTATCTGATATGGACAAGGAAGGTGAGCAGGCAGCTAACTGGCTCAAAGATCAGAACCTCGGTGAGTACAACATCATCCACCTTCAGGGTGTTATGGGTTCAGCAGCTCAGCAGGGTAGATCAGGAGCTCTTGATACACTTGCTAAAGAAAATGGATGGAAGATAGTTACACAGCAGACAGCTGAGTG
>CACZPG010000097.1 GCA_902782965.1 uncultured Lachnospiraceae bacterium | reverse complement strand
TGGTTTCTTACTCATCAGATAATTAAACTGATCTTCTTTACTACTGTCACCATGGTTTTTATGCTCAGGAATTCCAAGTGGCTTGAATAGATTCTTATTTGCAAAGTCTATTACTTTCTCTCCGGTTGCATTTTCTATAATCCCGGCCAGAATCTGAATCCCGAGAGTAGCATACTTAAACTCATTTGTTATACCCTTACGTCCGCCCAACAGATCCAGTGCAGCCACAGTCCAGTCATCTGATGTACAAACCTTTGTCCAGGGTTCAGACTTATACTTATAAGGTGCAGTCATGGTAAGAAGATGATAAAGAGTTACATCATAGATAGTTTTCTCACCTTTCTTCACCTGATAATCCGGAAAGAAATCCAGCACCTTCCGGTTAACATCTTTGATGAATCCCTTATGGATTGCAATTCCGGTAAGCAGGGACATTACACCTTTGGTTACAGACGCAACATGAACCGCATCATCAGTTCTGAAGCCATGCCAAGTGTCTTCATATGCCATTTCTCCATTACGTATGGCATATATCTGACAGATATTACTCTCGTTTCCTGTACTATAAGATACGAATCTGTGAAGCTCTTCTTTAGTCATAGTTTTGTCTCCTAATAATCTATTATTTGGACGTCCTAAAAAAAGGCTAAGTGAATTAAAAATTATTTTCAAGTATTTTTTTCAGAAAAATAATGATATAATACAAAAAATGACTACTTATCAATAAGAAACCAATGTTCTGCATCAAAAGGAGTTTCTGATGATTAACGGCAAAAGACTTATTGCACTCTGTACCTCACGTATTTATGACCCCCAGATTCATGGTTATATTGTAAAGCTGAACGAAAGATTGAGAGCAGAAAACTACTCTCTTCTTATTTTTGCGATTAATTCCGACATTTACTGGGAAGAAGACCGTCAGGCCACAGAGAAATATGTCTTCGATCTGATTCCCTACCAGTTTATTGATGCAGTCGTTATCATGGATGAGAAAATAAAGAGTCACAGAATAGCTGAGAAGATTATTGACAATGCCTTAAGAAATGATCTGCCGGTGGTTATTGCCGACGGACACTATGACAAGGTTTCCTGCATTAATTACGATTATGAAGCCGGATTCGAAAAGGTCGTTCGTCATGTGATTGAACAGCATAAAGTCAGAAGACCTCATATTATGGCCGGTCATCCGGACAATGAATTCTCTAATAACAGGATTAAGGTTTTCAAGAAGATAATTGAAGAAAACGGAATAGAATTCAATGACAGCATGCTCAGCTATGGTTATTTCTGGTCCGACCCCTGCAGAATTGCCACGAAGAAATTACTTGAGCAAGATGAACTGCCTGAGGCCATAATCTGTGCCAATGACGTAATGGCTATAACAGTTTCAGAAATGCTTTCAGAAGCGGGATACAAAATCCCCGACGATGTGATCATTTCCGGATTTGATGGTTACGATGAGATTTATTTCACCTCTCCGAAGATCACGACAGCTTCCTGTGACATTATTCTGCTTGCAGATGCAACAGCAGATGTTTTAATCGAATCAATAAGTGATGGAAAGATTCATAACCGTAAGATTGAACCTGTTTTTCTCGCAAATGAATCCTGCGGATGTCCGGAACATACAGAACATCCACGCATGCTGAGAGACTGGTTCAAGGAAAGCTTCTCACGTCATAATGATGACAACAGAGTGCTGCAGCAGATAACTTCCTCGATGCAGATCAGTAATACTCCAGGTGAACTTGTATCCTATCTCGAATCCTATAAAACAGACTCGCTTCTCGTTGTTGTAGACCGTAAATGTTTCGACCAGGATATCAACTATTTCACCAGTGAAGACATAGATAATTCCACCAAGGAATTCGTTCAGATTTATGACTCAGACTATCCTGAGAGATATAAGCCTGACGTATTCGATATTCCTCCGAAATCCGAAGATTATTCCGAAGATATTCTGTCCTCTGCTTTCCGCGACAGGATTCTGGAACTGACAGAAAACGGTTATCCTCTGATTTTCAATTCACTGGATTTTATGAACCGTTCTTATGGATTTGCCTGCTACTTCTACAGGGATTATTTCATTTCCAATTATTCTAATACTATGAATGTAACCAATGCTATCAGTATTGGAATCGGTGGATATATAAATACGCAGTACCAGAGAATGCTCCTGTACAAGATGGATGAGATGTATCGCCATGATGCCCTCACCGGATTACTTAACCGTACAGGGTTCCTTAATGCATATAATAGAATAAATGAGAAACACAAATATCTTAACCAGCCGGTCACTATTATCATGTCTGATCTGGATGGTCTGAAATATATAAATGATAATTTCGGGCATGCAGCAGGAGATAACGCAATAGTTGCTGTAGCTAAGGCACTTCATAATGCCGTTCCCGAGACCAGTCTGTCCACCCGATTCGGTGGGGACGAAGTATTCACGGTTGTTTTTGGCGACTGCAATCCGGACCAGATAATTGAAGATATAAATGAATATCTGATTGAATATAACAAAAAAGCCAACAAACCATATACAGTTTCAACCAGCTCCGGATATTATACTACTGTTATTGACAAAGACTTCGATGTTACACTGGCTGTTAAACAGGCGGACGAGAAAATGTACGATGCCAAAACCAGGAAATATGCTTCCGGAAATATGCCTTTCATTCCGAGACAGGCATAGGAAATTCGTGAACTGCCTTCACGAATTTCCTACGCGAAAAGATACTTCCTCACCAGGCTTGATATCCGCTATTCTTTCAAAAGCCACCAGTCTGCTTCCAACCGGGATCTGAATCCCCTTCACATCCAGCCCATATCTGTCATTACCATACAGGTAGTATTTTCCTTCCGGTGACTGATATATCTGAACCACGTAATCAGACATTACACTTCCAACATTCTTTATACTAATCTCTAATTCTGCCAATTCGACGCTCATCTCGTCATCAGTTTCCGCAACCTTTTCATTTTCAGAGGAGACAAATCTACATTCAAAATCAGAATATGTGAGACCGTACCCGAATCTGTAAAGAGGTTTATCCGTCATATAAAGGTAAGTCATGCCACTGCTCTTAATATCGTAATCCTCGATATCACCCAGCTGACTGTCATTTCTGTACCAGGTCTGCGGCAGTCTTCCTGATGGACTGACCTTTCCCGTGATTACGTCTGCAAGACCATTCCCCAGTTCCTCACTTCCGAAAGCTGTCCACAGAATGCTTCTGATTTCCGAAGCTTCTGACTCTTCTTCTACTGCAATCGGTGCATTGCTCATAAGCAGAAGTGTAATATTTCTGAAGCTTTCTCTCAGCTTTCGAAGAACATTCCTTTGGAAATAAGGCAGTTCTATGCTCTTACGGTCTCTCTCTTCCTTACAGCTTACAATCGGATGCAGACCGAAACATGCTATTATAGCAGACTCTTCATTGAGAGAATTCTCTTCTGTCGCTTCATCAATAAGTTCATCCATTGTCTTCACAGTTTCAAAACAAAGGCTGATACTTCCATTATAATTCTTCATTCCGCAGATTCTCGTATTCTCCCAGAAATTCAGCGCTTCCTCCTCAGAGAAATGAATAACCTGTCCTTCATCATCGATCAGTTCAAAAGCTTCGTTAACTAACCAGCTGAAGGCATCCTCTGCATTTGCATATAAGGTATATACTTCATCCGAATCTTCCACATTTACAATCTTCTTATCAGGCGATATTGTGGTAAGGAGTTTTCCCGTAGAAATAGAGCGAATAGTAATCTGAGTATCATCCCAGAGCATTATCTCGAAAACTTCTGCATCCTTCTCATCCACCGGAACTATCCTGCCCGAGGATAAGCCGGCATATTTCTTAGCATCCTTTCCGGAGCCTTCCAGAATCATTCTCACCTGTGGGAAGAGAGTCGCACTCTGAATATTCATACCTTCCTTAAAGGTCACTTTGTGACTTGGCAAACCACTGTACCAGTCAAGTGGACATCTGTCCACAAAAGGTCCGAAGGCAAACGCCTCACCGGCACCGGTTCCACCCTGATCAGATTCGTTAGCAGCTGTATTCAGCGGAAGCATTCCATCATTCTTCAGAAGCACCACAGACTTAGCCGCCGCTTCTCTTGCAAGCTTTCTGGATTCAGGCGTATCAACTCTTGAGATATTATAATCTTTCTTAGGGAAATATTTCGAACTGCCATCTTCATTCAGATCGTATTTCATAAGACCAAGCAGGGAATAAACGGTCAGCTTGCTGATCAGCGCCTCATTCAGGTCCTCTTCTGTTACAATTCCCTTCTCAGAAGCCTCCTTCATAGCCGGTCTCTCAAATGCAGCATCTTCCATAAATGTATCTACCCCTGCATCAAAGGCCTTCCTGATAGCATCCGCTCCATCCTTCGCAGTATGCTGTTCGTTAGCAGCAAAGAATAGAGTAAACGCATCAGAAACAATATACGGAACACCCCATTTATCCTTCAGTAAATCCTTCACCTCCGGATTAAAGGTTGCTGTTACACCATTAATCTTATTGTAGGAGGTCATAACCGACATTGGCTGAGAATACTCTATAACTTCCTTGAAAACTCTCAGATAATAATCCTCTCTTAATTCCTGTGGCATAACGCTGTCTGCCGTGTATCTGCCGCACTCCACATTATTCCCATAGAAATGCTTGAGAGTAGCACCGCATTTTACATATTTCTTATCATCACCGGACATACCGAGAATATATTCTCCGGCCATTCGTGAGGTAAGATGCGGATCTTCTCCGTAAGCCTCCTCATTTCTGCCCCATCTGGGATCTCTCTCCATATCAACTGTAGGAGCCAGCGCACAGAGTCCATTATGCTTGAATTCATTAAGCAGACTCCTCATCTCTGTTCCCACAACATCACCGATTCTATGCATCAGCTTCTTATCAAAGGAAGCTGCCATTCCGATAGGATTAGGGAAAACGGTGGTGCATACAGGTTCTCCGAAATCGAAGCTCTGATCATGCCTTGCCTGTACACCATGAGCACCTTCTCCGGCAAAATCTATAAACGGAAGCCCCATCGCCATCTTCTCTTCAAAGGTTCCGTACAGAACCTTAATCTTCTCATCTAAACTTAGTCCGGAAACGAATTCCCGTGCTTTTTGTCTGTGAAATTCAATGTCTCTTTTCATAATAACCTCACCCTCAATTATTCCAGAAAGTTACGTGATATTATTCACGATTCCTATCGATACATAGTTATCAATGAGCGCCCGCAGATCACTGCCTTCTTCACTCCTGAATACCATCTTTCCGTCCACTTCATATCGTCTTCCACCCTCCGGAAGATTACTTACAAGTTTATAGCCATCTTCATAGAAAAGACCTCTGGATACAGTCCTGTCACGCAGGATTCCTTTACATTCCTTCAGGGAACAATTAGGAAAATTTACATTCCAGATCTGACCGAAATCCAGTTTCTTATCAATCAGTTCATCAAGTATCTCTTTAAGATATCTGTCCGCCACTTCATGTATCTCGCTGTGTCCTTCTGAAACTGCTATGCTGTGATACCCCTGAAAAGCTGCCTCAAAAGCCGCTCCACAGGTTCCGGAATACTGTATGTCTGTACCGGAATTATAGCCAAGATTAATCCCCGACATAACTACATCAGGCTTGTAAGGCATAACTTCGAGACTTCCAACTCTGATACAATCTGCCGGAGTCCCACTGCAGGTAAATGCTTTAATTCCGTCCACATCATAATCATATGGATAAATATCCATTTCTCTCATAAGAGTAATTGAATGAGACGAGGCACTTCTCTCTCCATCCGGAGCAACTATCCATACCTCACCATAATCCTTTGCGAGAATAGCAAGCCTCCTGAGTCCGTCAGATTCAATTCCATCGTCATTTGTTATAAGTATTACCCTGGATTTATCCATTCCAATTAACGTCCTTATCCTATAATCGTACTGTGTATTATTCTACCATAATTGAAATATCAATCCAAGGCAGTATCTGTTTCTATTCACGATACAACTACACCAACCTCTCGAGTTCGCAATCATTTACCATTTGTATTAAGAATCCCTAGCGTAGCTTTAAATAACATGATACGCAGTTTCCTCGTACTATATAAGAAGACAGCCGAAAAGTTATATCAAACCCTCCGACTGTCATCATTATCATATAATTAAGTTGTTACTATTCACGTTCAATGAGATAAGTATCAAAAACTCATGCTTGCAGAATAATCTCTACTTAACTTTACCCTTGTAGCCGCCCTTCTTAAGAATCTTTCTGACGTTTCCTACCTGTTTCTTAGAAGCCTTGGCAACCGCCTTCTTTGGAACTCCCTTG
>CACZPG010000096.1 GCA_902782965.1 uncultured Lachnospiraceae bacterium | reverse complement strand
CACCAGAGAAAACAGATGATGAGATTGCATATGAAATTCTTGAATATGTAAATGCAGAACGTGCAAAATATGGTTATCAGCAATTAGTAATGGATGATAAAATCAAAGCACTTTCTGATATACGTGCAAAAGAAATCGCTGTAAAATACTCACATACAAGACCTGATGGAAGAAAATGGAGTACAGCTTATAATGATGCTGGAATAAAAATGTTTGGTATACGTGCAGAGAATCTTGTGTGGGGATACCAAGATGCAGAAGGTATCTATACTGCCTGGTATAATAGTAGTGGACACTATGGGAATTTTGTACTCGTAAATGCAAAATATGTAGGTATTTCAATTTATACAGATCCGGCTACAGGATATAAATATGCTGCTTATGAAGTATGTGCTTATTATGATAATGCATCATTTTGGAAAAATGAATATATGGCAAATTTATATAATTAATAAACGGAGCTAATAATGAAAAAGATTGATCTTATTACCGGTTTCCTGGGCTCCGGTAAGACTACATTTATAAGTGAATATGCAGATTATCTGGTAAGAAGAGGCGAGAAAGTAGCGATAATCGTTAATGATTACGGAGCCATTAATGTAGACAGGCTTCTTCTGGAAAAAACTCTTGGAGATAAGTGTCACCTGGAAATGGTGATCGGTGGTGATCCAGACTGCACCAGACGCAGACTTAAGACCAAGCTTATCACAATGGGGCTGTCCGGTTACACAAGAGTAATAGTAGAACCTTCAGGTATCTTCGATGCCGATGAGTTTTTTGACCTTATATATGAAGATCCTCTGGAACGTATGTTTGAGCCGGGAAATGTAATCACTATTGTAGATGCAGGCTTTATCAATGAACAGATAAGCTTTGAACAAAACGGTGACAGAGATACAGAAATAAGATATTTTATAGCTTCGCAGGCAGCAAAAGCAGGAACGGTAGTGCTCAGTAAAGTGGAGGTAGAGACAGAAACAGAAGATACAACAGAGGCAGAAGATATAAATTATTCAGCAGATAAAACAAATACAGTAAATAGAACTGTGTACATAATAAAGAATTATGTAAATAGCTGCTTAGAAGAATTTAAATGTTCAAGACAGATCAATGATCTATACATTTGGAATCCCGGAGCTGTAACTGATCAGGAATTTTCGAAGATTTCCGCCTCCGGATATCACAGTGGTGAGATGATAAAGCTTCCGGTTACAGACAGTAACAGCTTTAAATCTATATTCTTTTTCCATGTAAAAACAGATGTGACTAAACTTGAGGATACTATCCGAAAGATATTTGATGACAAACAGAACGGACGGCTTATCAGACTTAAGGGGTTTATTCACGGTGAAGACGGTGGCTGGCTTGAAGTTAATGCAACCCGTGATAAGATAAGTATAAGTCCGATCTCTGTTGGCCAGGAACTGTTTATTCTGATAGGAGAGAATCTGGATAAGGAGCGGCTCGGAAAATACTGGGATGATTACAGTAATACGCTCACTTAATTAGTGGTCATATTTTTTTGAACAGGTTTATTTATCTTGTAATCTATGATACAATAACCATATATGTTTCTTTTGACCGCGGCAACTAGCGGAGGGCATGAATGGCTATTAAGAATATCGTTGCAGTAGTATGCGGTATGGATGAGGAATATCCATATCACATTATTCTGGGTATTAATAAATATGCTCGAGAACATTCTATGAATGTTTCTTATTTTGCTGCGTTCGGCGGTGTTATTGACAACGAGGGATTCGATATAGGAGAGTATAGTATTTATAATCTCCCGGATTTTTCTTCTTTTGATGGAGCACTTCTTCTTTCTAATACTTTTTCCAATCCTGATATACGAAATGAAATTATTAATAGAGTGAAGGAATCAGGTATTCCTTCGGTTATTTTTGAATGTAAGGATTATGAAGAATTCTGCGATGTCAGTATAAATAACTATTCTGTGATGAAGAAAATGGTTGAGCACCTTATTCATGTTCATGGTGCCAGAACCTTTAATTATGTCTCCGGACCGGAGGCTAATCCTGAAGCAAAGGAAAGATACAGAGCCTTCAGGGATGCTTTGGCTGAGAATGGGATAGAGTTTGATATGAACAGATTCTATCAGGGATATTTCAGAAGTTATGATGGAATTAAGGCTGTTGAAGCTTTTGAGAAATCGGGAATGAGCCTGCCGGATGCATTTGTCTGTGCCAATGACAGTATGGCTCTTACGGTCATGACAAGACTTCAGAATCTGGGATATGTCATACCGGATGATGTTATGATCACCGGTTTTGATGAGACTTTTAATGCTCAGAATTCCTGTCCTGTACTTACAACAGTAAGAAGACCGCTTTTTTACTCCGGATCAGAAGCCTGCAGGATACTGTCGAACCTGATAGATAAAGTGGAACAGCCAAGAAATACGTTTCTTGAAGCGTATCCGGTATTTACTGAGAGCTGTGGCTGTAAGCAGGACAATTCCGAAGATATTCTTGAATTTAAGAAGAATACATTTCTCCGCTATGAAAGAACCTATGCCAATATTCACATGCTCAACAGGCTTGTGGCCGGGCTGGCAGGTGCAGAGAATATAAATGAATGTGTTGAGTCGATTGAGCAGATGCTTGGAGTGATCAAATGTAAGGATTTCTGTCTCTGTCTGGTAAAGAACTGGGAGAATACTTATAATGTTACTTCGCTTGAAGATACAGATACAAGTTATCCTCCGGTCATGACTGCGATTGAATGGAAGAATGGTGTTCGCAGAACGGTAGATCAGTTCCCAAGCCGGAATCTTTTCCCGGAACCATTTACTGTTGGTGGCAATGTCAGCTATTTCCTCCCGTTACATTTTAATCAGAGGTGTCTGGGGTATATGATCATCATTAATAATGATTTTCCTATAAACAGTCTGCTCTGTCATACATTAATAATGAGTATAGGAAATGCAATTGATAGCATTTCAAAATTGAATGTACTGGATACTCTGTGTGGTATTTATAATAGAAATGGTTTCTACAGAAATGCAATGTTTATCTATAAGGATTGTGTAGCAGAAGAGAAGGCTCTGACGTTATGCTTTATAGATGTGGATGGCCTTAAGATGATAAATGATACCTATGGTCATAAAGAGGGCGATTTTGCAATAAAGAGTATTTCTGATGCAATTAGTTCATCCTGTGGTTCTGCTGATATATGCGGCCGATTCGGCGGTGACGAATTCGTTGTTATTGGAACGGGAGAGGATTTCGCAGAGAGCTTCATAAGCAGATTTGAAAAGAGGATAGAAGAGCTTAATTCTGAATATGACAAACCATTCCTTCTTTCAGCGAGTACCGGTTATATATCTGTTGTCCCCGGAAAGGATGATTCGCTTATGGATATTATCCAGCAGGCGGATGAAAGAATGTATGAGGTTAAGAAAAAGAAATATAAGAATAAGAAATGGAAGAAGAGATAATGATGAAATAAAAAGAAACGGGACTTTGAAAATCCCGTTTCTTTTTTGTATGAACTAAACGATATACGTTTTATCTTGCGCTGGCAGAAGATGATGTAGGTGTATATCCGCCATATGTCTTGTTAGAGTAACCCTTTACTGAAACCTTCTTAGGTGGGTTGCCTGAACAGTTAAACTTGAATACGCGTCCTGTTCCCTTAACTTTCTGTCCACCATATACAAGACCCTTGCATCCCTTAAGACTTGACTTAAGAGTGATTGTTAATGTATAGGAATTAACAGTTACATAATGACCACCATGCCAGACGTGACCTGACCAGTAACCACTTACCCATACACGTCTGCTCTTTCTGTTAGAAATTCTAGCTGAAGAGATAACAGGCTTCTGGCTAGGACCGGTCTTAACTTTATAAGTCTTGGATGTTGTAGCAGTCTTGCCGTTATCAAGAACCTTAGACATTTCTACCTTAATCTCATATTTCTTGTTAGCTTTAAGCTTGCCAATCTTCTTTCCCTTTGAACCAACAGGAATAGTGAACTTCTTAACCCACTTGCTTCCATTCTTTAAATATACGGTTAAATTAGCTTTCTTTCCGTTTCCATAGTCATAAACCTTGCTAGGATCTACATAAATGAAGTTATGTCCTGACCAGTACTCAAGATTTGATATAGCTACACCGGTCATGATATCTAATGAATATGCAACAGATTCGGAACCTGTTTCAGAATTAAGCTCTCTTACTCCGATAGAGATTTTATCAATACCGGCCTGATCTCTTGTTTTGAATGTAAATGTAGCTGACTTTCCGTCTGCTGCTACAGTCATAGGCTCTCCACTTGTTCCGGGAGCTGAATAAGTCATATCTGAAGGGAAGAAAGCATCAGAATCAGCGTTTGCAATACTAACTGTAAGGTGAAGTGTCTTGCTCTGATCGAATGCTTCGTTAACATCGCCTTCCTTAGCTGTCCATACTATATTAGGATGAACATATTTTCTGAATTCCATGTTGAAGGAGAAATCACTTCCT
>CACZPG010000095.1 GCA_902782965.1 uncultured Lachnospiraceae bacterium | reverse complement strand
GCGGTAGATCTTCCGAATGAAGAAGAGCTGGCAGCTGTTGATTCATCAAATGATAATTCTTCTGATAACAATTCATTAACTGATAATTCTGCAGATAATGCTTCGACGGCAAATGCTTCTGATACAAATACGGTCAGTGATACAGAGAATGCTTCAAATGTATCTGGTACAAATTCTGACCTGACAGTTAATTCATCAATTGATTCTTCAGAAAACAATTCAGCTGAGAATGATTCAGCTGAAAATGTCACAGACAAACCTAAAGAAAAAGTACCTATAAAAGAAAGAATTAACAGTATTCCGGATAAAATAGATGAAACCATTGATAAAATAGATGAAACAATAGATGGTCTGGATAAGAAATATGTAGAAGCTATGAAGAAACTTGATCATGTTGACCAGTTTCTTGACAGACCTTACGTTCAGAAAACAATAAAAAGATCGTTTAAGATTATCAGAAGATTATTCGGAACGATAAAACCTAAGAAGAGTAAAGGCTATCTCCATATGGGGCTTGGCAGTGCCGGAGATACAGGTATGATCTTAGGAAAGCTGGCTGCATTTTATCCATTATACGGAAGATGGCTTACTATTGAACCTGATTTTTATTATAAGGTAATTGAAGGGGATATAGATATTAAAGGACGAATATATCTGTTTAGATTTATTGGCCCGGCCTTAGGAATGGTATTGACACCGAGTTTCTGGAAAACAGTTAAACTTGCTAAGAAGATATAGTTAAAAGTAATAACAGGAGGTATAAAATGGCTAACGGTAATAATTTTAATAATACGGTAAGTACATTATTTAAAGGCATGGATGCATTTCTCACATCAAAATCTGTTGTAGGGGAGCCGATTCAGATAGGAGATACAACTATCATTCCTCTATGCGATGTAAATTTCGGTGTTGGAGCCGGTGCCATGGGCGGTAAAAGAAGTGACAGTGCCGGTGGTGGAATGGGAGGCAAGCTTTCTCCTACAGCAATGATTGTTATTAAAGATGGCTATACACAGATAATAAATGTAAATGAAGATAAGGGAACTCTTGCAAAAGTGCTGGATATGATTCCGGGTACGGCTGAGAAGCTGAAGGCCATAATCGGTAATCGTACTGTAACTCCGGAGGAAAAGGAAGAAATCAAGGAATTAGCTGAAGATATCACTGAAGAGTTTTAATAGATTTATAACAGGAGCAGTTTTTCTGCTCCTGTTTTATTGTAATTTATTTACATTTATATCAACATATTTATGGTATCCAATGGATACTTTTGCTCCCAAAGCCTGTTTAAGGGCATTTTTGCATTGAAAATATAAGAAGATCAATGATAGAGTATAGATGTAAAAATATATCTTTAAATCATAATTCAAGAAATTATTTTAAATATATGGTGGAGGGCAAAAATGAAGGAAAGAGCGATATTACGTATAAAGACTATTATCACTTTAGTATTGCTGTTATTTGTATTTATTAATTTTGAAAACGCATTTTATAAACCATTAATTGTTAATGCTGCCGAAAATCCGGAAAGTGATGAATTAATGTTTGAGTTCGATGGAAGTAAACCGGCCATCATGAACTGGAATGAATATGTTATAAAAAATGGTTACGAAGGAACTGTTTACAGTGAAGAAAAGTTAAAGAGTACAGGAATCTTTTATAATAAAAGTCTTGCAACTCTGACAATTTCAAGCACAGGTCCCTACAAGGGTATCAAACGTATATGGGTTCAGTCTTCAAGAGCTGTTAAACTGACTATTGTTGTTAATACAGATTTGACGATCAGCAATACATATATGAGTGATGATTACACTAATGGTGCTATATTTGCCAATACTTCAGGTGGTGATCTTACAATAAAAAGTACGAATGGATCCACACTGGATATTAGTTGCGAAAAAGCCAAATTAAATAAAAAAGAATACAATCCAATCGGTATTTACTCTAAAGGAAATGTTTATATTTCAGGATCAATTAATCTGAAAATAAATTCGTATAATATGCATCTTGGCGATTATTCTTCTTCATGGGGAATATGGTCCGGAGGGAGAGTATGTATATATGATTATGCTAAGACAAATATCTATACACATATTGATGATACTAATTCCAACGATATTGTATCTTCTGCAATTTATGCCGGGTATGTAGGAAGACTTAATTCTACTTGTATATCTATTTCCTCGAAAGAAGAACAGATTATCTCTACAAGTGGAAGTGCGGCTCGGGCTGCCTGTATTACTATCAATGAAAGTATGATTCCGTATGCAGATAAAATGATTCTTTTTACATCCAGTGACGGTTATGGAAGTTGTTCTCGAATACAATGTGGATGGAAAGGGGATGGATATTTTATCCGCTCCAGAAATAATACTAAAGCAGTTGAACCTTTTGAGATGGAAGGTTATCTTCTGGAGACAGAGGACGATCCTGAATATGC
>CACZPG010000094.1 GCA_902782965.1 uncultured Lachnospiraceae bacterium | reverse complement strand
TCCTTTGCCTTGTTTTCTAGATTTTTGATAGCAGGCAACGGGAATCGAACCCGCCTATCCAGCTTGGGAAGCTGGTGTTCTACCAATGAACTATGCCTGCTTACAAAGTAGAAGTATATCACTATTTCTATGCAGGTGCAAATGTAAGTGCATCTGAAAGAAGTGCAAATTCCTTTAGTGAAAGAGCCTCTCCTCTTACTCTTGTATCGAGACCGATATCTGTAATAGCCTTCTCGACCTCTTCTCTTGAATATGATAACCCTTCGAAATTCTTAACTGCATTTGCCAGGGTCTTTCTTCTCTGGTTGAAAGCCGCACGAATAAGTTTGAACATCAACGACTCATCCTTCACTTCTACCGAAGGTTTCTCCAATCTGGTAAGTCTTATTACCGCTGAGCCTACATTAGGACGGGGCATGAAACAATTCGGAGGTACATTTGCAGCAAGATACGGTTCAGCATAATACTGAACAGCCAGGGAAAGTGCTCCGTAATCCTTACTGCCGGGGGAAGCTTTCATACGATCTGCCACTTCCTTCTGTATCATTACCGTGATTGAGTCCGCAGGAACATGCGATTCCAGAAGGCTCATAATGATTGGTGTCGTTATATAATACGGAAGGTTAGCGACAATTTTGAATCTCTGTCCTTCAAATAATGCGGCAATATCCTGTTTCATGATATCCCCATGAATGATCCTGACATTGTCGTAATCAGCAAGAGTCTTCTCCAATATGGGAATTAACTTATCATCTATTTCAACAGCAGTTACACTTCCTGCATTCTCTGCCAGATACTGCGTAAGTGTCCCGATTCCCGGACCTATTTCCAGAACATTAGTATCTTTATCAATCTCGGCCGCAGCAATAATCTTATCTATCACATGGGAATCAATAAGAAAATTCTGGCCAAAGGATTTTCTGAATGTGAAATTATTTTCCTGAATAACCCTGGCAGTCACCTTGGGGTTACTTAACATTTCTTCCCGATTCATATTTTGATTCCTCAATTCTTTTTCAGTAAAGATCAGTTGATATTAGGAGCCTGTATAACAGATCCACAGTACTCACATTTTCCTCTTGAATTAGCTCTGATTCTGGTTGAAGCTCCACACTTAGGACAAACCATCTGCATAAAGCCCGCAGTTTTCAGGTCTCCTATCTGGGCGTTATTAATTATTACACTTGGATTTCTTCCCTGCTGAAGAGTACAGTTTATGAAATAGCCTTTTCTGAAAAGCTTTTCAAGTTCGATAAAAATATCGAAATATTTCATTCCGAGCTGTTCACCCATCTCACTCGCAGTAACCACACCATTCTTATCCTGTGCAAATACTGCATCATATTTCATTGCTCTGCCTGTCATTTTTTTATTCATGATTCCACACCAGATCAGATAGAAACCCGGTACCATAAGTGCAATATACAGTGCAATAAAATATGTCGGAGCTTTTCCATCGAAGACCGCAAGTACTCCGCAGGAGTAGAAAAAATTCATACATATACCGATTATAAGCTGCACATTTGCCTTAATACCTATTTTACTTATTATCTTCCGATTCAGATATGTTGTATTAGCTTTCATTCTTATTACCCACCCCTTATAAACACTTATTGAACTATTCCGGATATAGGTGCCTGACAGGCATTACACTTACCCATACTGCCTGCTCTTATTCTATTCATGGTTCCACAGTTACTACACTGACATACCACAAACCCGACTCCGCTATTGGCATCATTTCCGGGAAGCGCATCAAATATAATAACCGCCGGCTGGCCTCTTTTCTCAAAGGTGCAGTTAATGAAGAATTTGCTGCTGAAAAGAGTTCCTACTTCGTAGAATATCTTCTTTCCGGGTTTCTGAAGAAGTGTCGACATTTCTCCAATAGTCACGAAGCCATCCTCATCACTTCCAAAAATTGTTTCATATCTTCTTGCAGCATTTATTCTTCGATCTACACAAAGCCCCCACCAGAAAATCAAAGCATCTATAATCAGAAAGAATATGGTTAATCCAATTCCAAACGAATTCTTCTGAATTATCATCAAAGTCAGACCAAACAGATTAAAATCTCCAAAGGTCATTCCGATGATCAACAGGACTTTCTTAAAGACCTCCTGCGATGCAATTTTCTTCTCATTCAGATATCTTGTATTCATACTATTTAACCTTTCAAAAATATAATCACTAATAAAATATCCTGATTCATTAAAACATGAGATTATGTCTTAACTCATTTTGCGGTTATTCTGTACAGGGTGAGAGCATTCTCGTAACATTTCTCAGCCACCTCTTCAGGCGTCATATCTTTAAGCCTTGCGATTTCATTTATCACATAAGGCAGATAACGGGAATCATTTCTCTCCCCTCTGAAAGGCGATGGTGCCAGATACGGAGAATCTGTTTCAAGAACTATCCTCTCTATAGGAATTGCTTTTACAGCTCTCTTCAGCTTCTTGGAATTCTTAAAAGTAACTACTCCTCCGATTCCAAAATAGAAGCCCATTTTAATAAACTCTCTTGCCATTTCTTCGGAATAAGAATAACAATGAACAACTCCTCCAATATCTTCAGCATGAGCCTTCTTCATCAGTTCATAGGTATCCTGTGCAGCATCTCTGCTGTGAATTACAAGGGGCAGTCCCAGTTCTCCGGCCAGCTCCATTTGACGTGTAAACCACTTATGCTGGAGTTCCTTTGCAGGTTCATCATAATGATAATCCAGACCGATTTCTCCAATTGCCACAACCTTGTCACAATTCTTTGCCAGCTGACGAAGTTCATCGATATCCCCTTCGGTCATTTCTCCGACATGATGCGGAATCACACCTATAGCTGCATAAATATAATCATATTTCTCTGCAAAGGATACAGACTGACGAGAGGTCTCCATATCACAGCCGATGTTGGTAAGCTTTTCAACATGGTACTTCACCGAAGTCTTGGTATTCTCTGTCTGATCTGCTGATTCATCCTC
>CACZPG010000093.1 GCA_902782965.1 uncultured Lachnospiraceae bacterium | reverse complement strand
CTCCGCTAAGGATGCGTCTCGGCGCGATAGGTAGATAGTTGCCTTTGGCAACACGCGCCTCGCGCGGAGAGTGTCGCAAGCGACACTTTTTTAGAGTAATAGTTACATTTAACAGTATTCGTCCTGAACGGAGAGTGTAACTAGCGATGCGGATATTTTAAGATATGAAAAAACAAGAAACGAAAAATAAAAAATGTGGTACAATAAAGATTAATATTGATACCGGTGTGATTTTGTGTGAATTTTGAGTACCATACTTTAAGGTGTTTCTCATTTTAACAGGGAGGAATCCTATGAATCTTTCGCTGATAAAGAGAATTACATATCTGGTAAATACAGTTATTCTTATACTTGTGGTGGGCTTGATGGCCTTTTTCTATATGTGTAAGGCTGGTTTTCTTGTGTATTTCAGTATTCCTACCATGCTGGTATATATCATAGGTTATTTCCTCATCAGTAAAGACAAACTGTATGCTTATACGATAATGGTATATTCCTGGCTTACTTTATATATGAGCATTACTACCATCTGTCTGGGCACGGATTATGGATTTCATCTGTACTGTCTTTCAATGATACCGGTTATATTTATCTCGGATTATATGGCTTATCAGCTGAGAGCAAGCAGACTTAATCCTGTCCTTATAAGTGTTCTGGTCGGGATATGTTATCTTCTGAGTACCGGATATGTGAAGAGAGTAGGTCCGGTTTATAAGAGTGCTTCTCTCTCAAAAATGTTCTGGCAGTTTAACTCTCTTATAGTCCTCTGCTTCCTGATCTGTTACTCTTATCTTCTGGTCAGCAGTATTATCGATTCAGAGAAGAAGCTGCGACAGGCGGCGCATATGGACAGGCTGACAGGGCTGTATAACAGACATTACATGATTGATAAACTGGATGAAACTAATGGAAGTGCCGGCGGAGCATTTCTTGCCATGATCGATATAGATAAGTTTAAATCCATTAATGATGAATTTGGACATAATGCGGGTGACTTTGTTCTTGAGAAACTGGCAGAAATTATGAGAAATGAGTGCGGAAAAGATATCATTTCCAGATGGGGAGGAGAGGAATTCCTCTTTCTGGGAAGAGCTGATGGCGAGGATGTCATTGGATATGCCAGAGACAGAATGGAGAATCTGAGGAGAAAGGTTGAAGAGACTCCGTTAGAATATAATGACAAGATAATAAATGTGACCATAACTATCGGTCTGGCTGAAGGTGTTGAGGGACAGTCAGTGGATAAGTGGGTTCAGATAGCAGATAACAACCTATATATAGGTAAGAACAGCGGAAGGAATAAGGTTGTCTAGTGTATCTGAGGTTATAATGATTTCTACATTTTTATAAAGGAGATAATACAGAATGAGGTATCCGGAACCATTAAAGAAGGGTGGAACCATAGGCTTTATAGCACCTTCCTTTGGATGTGCCATAGAACCGTACAGAACCAGATTTGAAAATGCAATCAGAATATTTCATGAAATGGGTTACAAGACCTGGCTGGGTCCGAACTGTTACAGTGACTGCGGAATTGGTATCAGTAACAAGCCGTCTGCATGCGGTGAGGAGCTTAATGCTGCTATGATTGAGAAATCTGTTATGTCAGATTCTGAGAAGGTTGAGGGAAGCTTTGACAGTACCTATGAGGAATCTGATGTAATTATTACCTGTGGCGGCGGAGAACTGATGTGTGAGGTTGTTCCTTACATGGACTTTGAAAGTATAAGTAAGAGCAGACCTAAATGGTATATGGGGTATTCTGATAATACCAATTATACTTTTCTTTCTGCGGTGCTGGCTGATACAGCTTCTATCTACGGTCCCTGCGCCCCGGCTTTCGGTAGAGAACCCTGGCATGAGTCGGTAGAGGATGCCTTTAAGCTTATTACAGGAGAGATTAATTCTGTGTCAGGATATAAGCTGTGGGAGAAGGAAGAATCATTTGCAGATGATGAGGACGGTGCTTTGACTGAATCAGAAGCACAGGCTGAGCCGGCAGCTGTTGAACCGGATCCCCTGACTCCGTATCAGGTGAATGAGCGAACTGTTTTTCAGTATGCTCTTCAGGGCTCTGAAGGAGAACTGATTTCCGGTGATGATTATAATGGTACTGTATGTCTGGAAGGACGGCTTCTGGGTGGATGTCTGGATCTTCTTACATTACTGGTTGGAACCAGATATGATAAGGTTGATGAATTTCTAGAGAAATATAAGGATGACGGGATTATATGGTTCATAGAATCCTGTGATCTGGATATGCTCTCCATGAGAAGAGCTCTCTGGCAGATGCGTGAGGCCGGATGGTTCAGATATGCTAAGGGATTTCTTATGGGAAGACCTCTTCATTTCTCAGAAGAAGCACTGGGAGTTGATCAGTATAGTGCGGTAACGGATATATTAGGTGGACTGGGGGTTCCTATCATAATGGATCTTGATATCGGTCACCTGCCTCCTATGATGCCTATAATCTGTGGCAGCATGGCTGAGGTGGAGGCTTCAGGAAACAGTATTAATATCCGGTATAAATTTGTGTGACATTATTTGGAGCTGATAAATAAATGAGTGATAAGAAATATTATGCAGTAAGAACAGGCCTTGTTCCGGGAATATACACCTCCTGGGATGAGTGCAAGGCAAATGTACATGGCTTTCCTGGAGCGGTCTATAAGGGCTTTAAGAGTCTTGAGGAAGCCGAGGCATTTATAGGTGACTACCTTCCTCAGGATGAACTGGTAGAGGTAGAGGGAGGCCTGGAGGAGTATCTGGAGAGAAACAGAAAATCAGAAGCTATCAGTTTTGTGGACGGGAGCTTCGATGTAAATACAGGAAGGTATGCCTGCGGAGCAGTAATCCTTTATGATGGACAGCTCACGGAAATATCAGAAAGCTTCTATGATGAAGAAATGAGCACCATGCGAAATGTGGCCGGTGAGATTGAAGGTTCCATGCACGCAATGGCATTCTGTCTGGAAAAGGGTATCAGAAGTATAGATATTTATTTTGATTACGAAGGAATCGAGAAATGGGCACTTGGGCTATGGAAGACCAACAAAGAAGGAACTAAGGCATACAAGAAGTATTATGATTCCATCTGTGACCGTTTGGAAGTACATTTCCATAAGGTTAAGGGGCATTCCGGTAATCCCGGAAATGATAAGGCGGATGAACTGGCCAAGAAAGCCCTGGGATTATGAGCCGTAAAGGTGATTCTTTAGGGCTCACTTTTGATTAAATCTGAGAAGCTGAATTTTGCTTCTCGTAATAAACAGAAAAGAGAAGGATAGAAATGAATATACATGGATTGCAGAAAATGACATTACTGGATTTTCCGGGAAAGGTTGCATGTACTGTTTTTCTTGGTGGCTGTGATATGAGGTGTCCTTTTTGTCACAATTGGGAGATAGTAGATGCTTCTTCTCCGGCTATCATGGATGAAACGGAACTGCTTAAATTTCTGGAAGGCAGAAAAGGGCTTCTGGATGGAGTCGCATTTACCGGTGGTGAGCCGCTGTTAAGGCGGGAACTACCTGAACTTATGAAACAGATCAGAGATATGGGCTTTATGATAAAACTGGATACCAACGGTAACCATCCTGACGAGCTTGTAAAGGTGGTTGAAGCAGGACTGGTGGATTATGTGGCCATGGATATTAAGAACAGCCCTGAGAGGTACGGAGAGACCATAGGACTACCCGGTTTTGATATTTCGAATATAAGGGATAATGTGAATTATATTATCGGCAAAGGAAGAGAATCTGAGACCGGCTTTGATTATGAATTCAGAACCACTGTTATAAAACAATTTCACGATGCTGATTCTTTCAAAGGGATAGCTGAAATGATCAAAGGGGCAGATAAATATTTCCTTCAGGGATTTGTAGACAGAGATACGGTACCATATAGTGGTCTTGAGGCATATGGAAAAGACGAAATGATGACATTTTCCGACATAGTCAGACCATATGTGGGCAGCGTCGGAATACGTGGTTTTTAGGGAAATATTCACTATAATTGAATAATATACAATGAGTCAAAATGTCAATATCTTGTGTTTGTGCAAAAAAATACATACTAGATATTGACATTTTTTCTGTTTGATGGTATCTTCTTACATACCAACCGTTTTAGCGGTTTTTGTTCGAAAAATACTAAAATTTATAAAAAGGGGAAGGAGACCACTTAATTATGTACCGGGTTTTAAAAAGGGATGGAGTAATAGTAGATTTTGATGTTTCAAAGATCAGTTCTGCGATAGAGAAGGCTTTCGTAGGCTGTCAGAAACAGTATCATCCAAGTGTGATCGATATGCTTGCTCTTCGTGTAACAAGCGATTTCGAGGATAAGATCAAGGATGATGTAATCTCAGTCGAGGATATTCAGGATAGCGCAGAGAAGATTCTCTCTGAAGCAGGATATACAGATGTTGCTAAGGCATATATCCTTTACAGAAAGCAGAGAGAGAAGATTCGTAACGTTAAGAATGCAATGCTCAATTATAAGGATATTGTAGACAATTATCTTCAGATTAATGACTGGCGTGTTAAAGAGAATTCAACCGTTACATATAGCGTAGGTGGACTTATTCTTTCAAACTCAGGAGCTATTACAGCTAATTACTGGCTCAGTGAGATATATGATCAGGAAATAGCAGATGCTCACAGAAGCGCAGCTATTCATATTCATGACCTTAGTATGCTTACAGGTTACTGTGCAGGATGGTCACTTAAACAGCTTATTCAGGAAGGACTTGGAGGAGTTCCGGGAAAGATAACCTCTGCTCCTGCAGGACATCTGTCAACACTTTGTAATCAGATGGTTAACTTCCTTGGTATCATGCAGAATGAGTGGGCAGGTGCTCAGGCATTTTCATCATTTGATACATATCTTGCTCCGTTCGTAAAGATTGATAATCTGACACAGAAGGAAGTTAAGCAGTGTATTCAGTCCTTTATCTTCGGTGTAAATACACCTTCAAGATGGGGCACACAGTCACCATTCACCAATATAACTCTTGACTGGACAGTTCCTAACGATATGAAGGAAGAGAACTGCTGGGTAGGTGGAAAGCAGGTTGACTTTACCTATGGTGAATGTCAGAAGGAAATGGATATGGTTAATAAGGCATTCATCGAGATAATGATCGAGGGTGATGCTAACGGCCGTGGATTCCAGTATCCTATTCCTACATATTCTATTACAAAGAACTTCAACTGGGATGATACAGAGAACAATAAGCTTCTCTTCGAAATGACAGCTAAATATGGTACACCATATTTCTCAAACTATATTAATTCAGATATGGAGCCAAGTGATGTCCGCAGTATGTGCTGCAGACTCAGACTTGATCTTCGTGAACTTCGTAAGAAATCCGGTGGTTTCTTCGGAAGTGGTGAGTCAACAGGTTCTGTAGGTGTTGTTACGATCAATCTTCCTCGTATAGCATATCTTGCAAAGGATGAGGCAGATTTCTATGCAAGACTTGACAGACTTATGGATATTTCTGCAAGATCACTTAAGACTAAGAGAACAGTTATTACAAAGCTTCTTGATACAGGTCTCTATCCATATACAAGAAGATATCTCGGAACCTTCAATAATCATTTCTCAACTATTGGTCTTATCGGAATGAATGAGGTTGGTCTTAATGCTAAATGGCTTCACAAGGATCTTACTCATGAAGAAACTCAGAAGTTTGCGGCAGAAGTACTTAACCACATGAGAGAGAAACTTAGTGATTATCAGGAACAGTATGGAGATCTCTATAATCTCGAGGCTACACCTGCTGAGTCTACAACTTATCGTTTTGCTAAACATGATAAGGAACAGTATCCGGAGATCATCACAGCCAATGAGAATGGTACACCATATTATACCAATTCCTCTCATCTGCCTGTTGGATATACAGAGGATATATTCTCAGCTCTGGATGTTCAGGATAATCTTCAGACATTATATACCTCAGGAACTGTATTCCATGCATTCCTTGGTGAGAAGCTTCCTGACTGGAAGTCAGCAGCAACACTTGTTCGTAAGATTGCTGAGAATTACAGACTTCCTTATTATACAATATCACCTACTTATTCAGTATGTAAGAATCACGGATATATTACCGGTGAAGTATATGTATGTCCTGACTGTGGCGAGAAGACTGAGGTTTACAGCCGTATAACAGGATACTATCGTCCAATTCAGAACTGGAATGACGGAAAGACACAGGAATATATGGATCGTCGTGAATATGACATCATGGTAAGTAAACTTACTCATGATGGCCCTCAGAAGATTCAGTATAATGAGCCTGAATTCTCGCGTGCCGGTTCCAATGCAGAGAAAACAGAAACAGCAAAGGGCGTTTCTGAAACTGTTGAAACAACTGGTTCAGTATCAGATAAGCCGGTAATGTATGTTAAGGATCATTGCCCTAAGTGCAAGGGTGCTGAGCAGAGATTCAAGCTTGCCAAGGTAGATTACAATGAAGTAAACTGCTCTCAGAATATGGATATCGCAAGAGAACTTGGAATCCAGCAGACACCTACTATTATTGATCCGGATGGAACAAGATTCGTTGGTGATAATGCAGCAGCTGAGTGGCTGAAGGTTCATAACTTATAAAATTGGTATACGCCTTTCCATCAGTGGAAAGGCGTATGTTATATAATAGATAAATATAATAGATGTAGAAGAGGAATTGTAGTATGTACGATATAGTAATTATCGGTGGTGGTCCGGCGGGACTTACTGCTGCAATATACGGACTTCGTAATGGAAAGTCTGTATTTGTTATAGAGAAATCAGTATTCGGAGGACAGATAGTTAATTCTCCGAAGGTTGAAAATATACCGGGATTTGATTCTATCAGTGGAGATGATTTTGCTGACCGTATGCTGGAACAGGCCATGGGTCAGGGAGCAGAGGTTACACTGGAAGAAGTTATTTCTGTTGAGAAGGGTACGGAATCCTTTACAGTAAAGACAGCAGAAGGTGGCTCCTATGAAGGCAGAACTGTAGTAATCGCAACAGGTACAACCCACAGGACACTTGGACTTGAGGGTGAGGAAGAACTTATAGGTAATGGAATCAGCTTCTGTGCAGTATGTGATGGAGATTTCTACAGAGACAGGACTGTTGTAATGGTAGGTGGAGGAAATTCAGCTTTTGTTGAAGGTAATCTCCTGGCAGACATAGTCTCAAAACTGATCATACTTCAGGATATGCCGGTTTTCACCGCAGATAAGAAGCTGCAGGACCAGCTCCTTGCCCATAGTAATGTAGAAACTCACGTAGGAACCAAAGTTCTGGGATACATTACTGAAGGCGAAACAGATAAGAAAATCGTAGGAGTACGTTATGAAGAGGCTGGTGAAATCAGAGAAGTAAGCTGCGACGGAGTATTTCTCGCAGTCGGACTTGTGCCTGAGAATAAGATATTCTCGGAAATGGCTGATCTGAATGATTACGGCTACATTGATGCTGTCAATATAGCCGAGACTAAGACACCCGGATTATTCGTTGCAGGAGACTGCCGCTCCAAGACCTTGCGTCAGGTAGCAACTGCCTGCTCAGACGGCGCCTATGCAGCCATGGCCGCCTGCGCATATCTGGCCGGGTAGATGAAAAGTATATAAGCGAGGCGGCCGCTATTCTTGCAAAAAACCCACAATCATGCTAAACTTAAGTTTACGCAATAATGTGGGTTTTTTTCGTGCGCGAAAAATAGTTTTTCTCACAGAAATAATGGAG
>CACZPG010000092.1 GCA_902782965.1 uncultured Lachnospiraceae bacterium | reverse complement strand
AGCGATTGCTACACCAACAGCATCCTCGATAGCCATACCAAGCTCAACAGCGTCCAGTGAATCAGCTCCAAGATCATCTGTGAGAGAAGCCTCAAGAGTTATCTTGTCCTCATCAACACTAAGTGTCTCAGCAATTACAGCCTTGATTTCATCAAACATTTCCTTATTCTCCTTTTTTAATAATATTTCATCGCTAATACAATAATATACCAGCAAAGTTTTTTTGTTAAAAATTTTTACTTAAAATTTTTTAACCTTTTTTATTATAGTCGATATCCATCAATTGTCAACAAAGATTTTGTCTTTTATATTAATTCTTATCCTCTAATAATGTTTTGTTTAAAATATTTAATAATATGACATAAGTATCAAAAGTCAAAATGCGCTCCTGCTTGCAGGAAAAATAAGAAAAAGGCAGAAATAATCTTCTGCCTTGATTTCCAATAAATGACTATGCCTGATTCCAGTCCTTTGCCTTAATCTCCGCACGTCTGACTTTTCCACTGGAGGTCTTCGGAAGAACTTCCACGAATTCCACCACCTTCGGTCTCTTATACGAAGCAAGATTAGCCTTCAGGTATTTCATTGTTTCTTTCTTAAGTTTATCTGATGGCGCTGTATCCTTCGTGAGAACAATAGAAGCCTTGATTGCCTGTCCTCGAACCAGATCCGGAACACTTGTTACAGCACATTCAAGTACATAAGGAAGCTTCATTATTTCATTCTCTATTTCAAAAGGACCTACCCTGTAGCCTGCCGTCTTGATAACATCATCAACTCGACCGACATACCACATATATCCGTCTGCATCCAGATAAGCTGTATCACCTGTATGATACATACCATCATGTACCGCAGCATCTGTCTTCTCCTTGTCAAGGTAGTATCCAAGGAACAATCCTCTCGGCGGCGTATCCCCAAGCTTGATACATACCTCTCCGGTCTCACCAACTTTGGCTTCAGTATTTTCATCCACCATAATTCTGATATCATACATCGGACTCGGCTTACCCATTGAACCCGGCTTAGGTTTCATACCCTTCAGGTTTGCAATAGTAAGTGTGGTTTCTGTCTGACCGAAGCCCTCCATAATACTGAGTCTGGTCACCTTCCTGAACTTGCTGTATACTTCAGGATTCAGAGCTTCACCCGCAGTAGATACGTTCTTAAGGGATGATAGATCGAATTTCGTCATATCAACGTGAACCAGCATTCTGAAAACCGTAGGCGGCGCACAGAAGGAGGTTATTCTATATTTCTCTATCATTCCAAGGATTTCTTTCGCATAGAAATCATCATAATCATAAGTAAAGACCGGTGCTTCAGCCAGCCACTGCCCATAGAGCTTACCCCAGAGAGCTTTTCCCCATCCGGTATCACTGATTGTAAAATGTAATCCGGAACTGTCTACCTGATGCCAATACTTGGCAGTAATATAATGTCCTAAAGGATATTTAAATGAATGGGTTGCCATCTTAGGATAGGAAGTGGTTCCTGATGTAAAGAACATCAGCATAGGATCATTTCCTCCGGCCGCATTTGCCGGCTTCTTAAGAGTTTCTGAGAAAAATCTGATGTCCCGGTTATAATTAGACCAGCCTTCCTTTGAACCACCTACCAGTATCTTAGTCTTAAGTCCGGGATAATTCTTGGTAGCTTTCATTATTTCATCAGCCACATCACCATCAGCAGTTGCAACTACTGCACTTATATGACCGGCCTTGAAACGATATTCGAAATCTTTTCTTGTAAGAAGAAACGAACAGGGAACAGCTATTGCACCTATCTTATGAAGTGCAATAATAGTAAACCAGAACTGGTAATGTCTCTTCAGCACCAGGAGAACCCTGTCTCCTTTTCTGACGCCGAGATAATGAAGATAATTAGCTGTTTTATTAGAATAGTTCATCATATCTCTGAAGGTAATACGTCTTTCCTTACCATCCTTTGAGATATGAAGCATAGCTGTCTTGTCAGGACATTTCTCAGCAAGGGCATCAACTACATCGAAACCGAAATTAAAATTATCATCGTCGTGAAAATCAATAGCCTTAAGAAGTCCTGATTCAGTAACATAAGAAGAAATAAACTTTCCAGCAACACCTTTTTCAGGTGTTAAAGTGTAATTCTCGTTTATAGATTTATCCGGGGTATTATTTGTCATCGTATTTATACTATCCTCTGACTGTAAATATAACACATCATGTGTTAGTGTTTATGCTTACTATTACATGTAGTTTTGAAAACTACATGTAATTGCCTTGCATTATAATGCAGGCACACTTATATGTCAATCTGAAGTTCAACAGGACAATGATCTGATCCCATTACCTCAGTATGAATTCCTGCATCAATAATCTTATCTGATATATCATCTGACACAAGGAAATAGTCAATGCGCCATCCGGCATTTCGTTCTCTTGAATTAAATCTGTAAGACCACCAGGAATAGATATCTGTCATATCAGGATATTTATATCTGAAACTATCACAGAAACCTGACTCCAGAAGTTCAGTAAGCTTACCTCTTTCCTCATCGGTGAAACCTGCATTATGATGATTGGAAGCCGGGTTCTTCAGATCTATTTCCTTATGAGCCACATTCAGATCTCCGCAGAGAATAACAGGTTTATCATCTCTGAGCCCCTTCAGGTATGATCTGAAATCATCCTCCCATTTCATACGATAATCCAGTCTCTTCAGTTCATTCTGAGAATTGGGAACATAGACGCACACAAAATAATAATCACCCATATCAAGAGTGATAAGTCTTCCTTCCTGGTCATGTTCTTCTATGCCCATACCGTATATCACTTCCCTGGGTTCCTGCCTCGTAAAGACAGCAGTTCCGGAATAACCTTTTCTCTTGGCATAATTCCAATACTGATGATATCCGGGTGTTTCAAGGATCAGCTGATCCTTCTGCATCTTACTCTCCTGAATAGCAAATATATCTGCATCCAGAGCATCAAAAGAATCCTTGAAGCCTTTATTCACACAGGCTCTTATACCATTTACATTCCAGGAAACTAATTTCATAATT
>CACZPG010000091.1 GCA_902782965.1 uncultured Lachnospiraceae bacterium | reverse complement strand
GATCTTGATCTATACGGTTACTGCGTAGATATCGGATTACTTGAAAAGGATCAGGAATATACTCTGACTCTTGAAACTGAAAAAAGAGAAACCAAAAATGTCTGGCTTTACTATTTTGACGAGGAAGCTTTTAAAAATGCGATATCATCTGCAAAAGGATTGAATCTTTCAGAAATCGGCCCGGATGGAATAAGTATCAATGGAAATGTTTCAAAAAGCGAATCCGTATTCCTATCAATTCCGTATGAAGACGGATATAATGTATATGTAGATGGCTTGAAGACTGATATTGAATCATACAGAGATGCTTTTATTGTTGTACCTGTGTCGGAAGGATTTCACGAGATAGTAATTAAATATTTCCCTCCTGGGTTAAAAGTGGGATTAGTGCTGTCAGTGGTCTCTTTTTTCATTATGCTTAGTTATTTTATTCGCCGAAAATCTGTTCCAGTCAAATTACAAATTAGGGAAGGTTGAAAATAGATGTCTATAAAACTTTTGGATTGTACATTAAGAGATGGAGCATACATCAATAACGCAGAATTTGGCAAGCCTGCAATGCGTGGTATCATCAGTAAATTGCAGGATGCTCATATTGACATAATAGAATGCGGATGGTTGAAGGATTCGGAATACAGAGAAGGTACTACGTATTTCCATGTGCCGTCTGATTCTGAAAGATATATTATCAATAGATCTTCTGATATCCTTTACAGCGTGATGATCGATTGGGATAGGTACAATGTAGATGCACTGCCTCCATGTGACGGAAAATCGATAGATGCGATCAGAGTTGTTTTCCCGCACAAAAGACATAAAGAAGCAGTGCTAATAGGAAAAAAGATCAGAGAAAAGGGGTATAAGGTACTGTTTCAGGCAGCCAATACCCTTGCTTATTCGGATGAGGATTTGATTGAACTTGCCGAACTGATGAACGATTTTCTTCCTGTATCTTTATCTGTTGTCGATACTTTTGGTGCTATGTATTTCGACGATTTAGATCGTATAGTAAAAATACTGGATAAAAGGATAGATAAGAGGGTTGAGCTTGGCTTACATGCACATAACAATCAGCAGTTGGCCTTTGCTTTATGTATAAGGTTTATCGAAACACTGGAAGAAAAAAGAGATATTATAGTTGACTCGACACTAAGCGGCATGGGACGAGGTGCCGGAAATGCTACAACAGAACTTGTTGCAGCCTATATAAACCGCCGTAACTATGGCAATTATGATATGAATGCTGTTATGGATGCAATCGACATGTATATGAGTGGTTTTCAGGAGAGGTATACATGGGGATATTCCACGCCATATTTCATCTCAGGTATGTATCAGTGCCATGTGAATAATATTGCTTATCTTACGACCAACCATAGAACAAATGCCAGGGATATGAGGAATATCATAGAATCTCTGTCTGTAGATGAGCGCAGAAAATATGATTATAATCTTTTAGAGAGTAAATACCTCGAGAATCAGAATAGGATAGTGGATGATGAATTGACAATTGAATATCTTAAAAAACTGATTAATGGAAGGAAGATATTACTGATTGCTCCAGGTAAGTCAACCATAACTGAATGTGATAAACTGAAAACTTTCATCGATACCGAAAAACCTCTGGTAATAGAGGTTAATGCTATAAATAAGCTATACACGTGTGACTATGTGTTCTTTACAAATAATGTTAGATATGAGTATGCAAGAGATTCATATCCGAAAACATTTGCTGCTCTTAAGAAAATCCTTCTGTCTAATATCAAAACCGAGGGTTTGGATGATGAACTTATAGTAAATTTCAATCTGGTTATAAAAAGGGGATGGGAACATTTTGATAATGCGGTAATCCTGGCTCTTCGATTGTTAAATAAACTGAACGCAAGAGACGTGTATTTGGCAGGATTTGATGGGTTTAAAACCAGTTATAACGAAAGCTATGCTGATGATTCACTTCCCACACTTAATCCGGATAACAAATGGGATGAACTTAATGATGAAATCAAGGGTATGTTTAGGGAGTTATATGAGTCTATCAAAGGTAAGATGAATATAATATTTCTTACAAAAAGTTTATTTGAAATAGAGTAGGTTTCAATAATATATGATTTATATAGTTAAAGATATTGTCATACTTTATTGATATATATATGTTAAAGCACTGGCAGTTAAAAGGAAAAATAGATGGAAATTAGGGTATCTGATTTTATAGCTGATTATTTAGTGAAAAAAGGAATTAATCATAATTTTACTGTTCCTGGTGGAGGTGCAATGTATTTGAATTCATCTTTTGGACATCAGGACGGTATGAAGAACATATATGTTCAGCATGAACAGACGGCAGCAATAGCAGCAGAAGCTTATTACAGAATAAATAACGAACTCCCGATAGTATGTTGCACTACGGGCCCCGGTGGAACGAATACCCTAACAGGAGTTTTGGGTGCATGGCTTGATAGTATTCCTATGCTGGTAATATCAGGACAAGTAAAGTATTCTACAACAGTTAGAAGTACTGGGTATCCTATGAGAATAATGGGTGATCAGGAATTTGACATTGTTAATGCTGTGAAGACAATGACTAAATACGCTGAGATGATTACGATACCTGAAATGGTAAAGTATCATTTGGATAAAGCGCTTTATCTTGCAATTAATGGCAGACCTGGACCGGTATGGCTTGATATTCCCCAGAATGTTCAGAATGCGATTGTGGATACTGACAGATTTGTAGAGTTTGACGAAATTGAAATGATCAATACCAATCCTACAGGAATATCTGTATCTGTATATACTGAGATTATAGACAAGATAAAAAAGGCAAAGAGGCCTGTTTTTTATGCAGGAGTTGAAATAAGAACTCATGGTGCTTATGAGAGTTTTCTAAGATTGATTGAAAAATTAAATATTCCTGTTGTTACAAGCTTTGATGGGATTGATCTAATTGATGAAGATCATCGATTATATGCAGGGCGAGGCGGAGATGTAGGAAACAGATATGGAAACTGGGCAGTCCAAAACAGTGATTTGTTATTGACTATTGGAACCAGACTTGGAGTCAGACAGATTAGTTATGCCCGTGAAACATGGGCTCGAGAATCATATGTTATTATGGTTCATGAAGATCCCTTGGAATTGTTGAAACCAGTTGTTCATGTTGAATTACCGGTTCGAGAAAATATAAAGAAGTTTATTGATACCTTATATGAATATATCGATGAACCGTTGATTGGCCATGAAGAATGGACAAGTAAATGTAAAGAATGGAAGGAAAATTACCCGGTTGTTTCCAAAAGGCATTATGAAAAGGATTATCCGGTTAACCCTTATGCATTTATTAATGAGTTAAGCAAAGCGTGTAAAGAGAAGACAGTTGTTGTGTCTGCAAACGGTTCTGCTTGCGTGGTTGGAGCAAGTGCTTTTTTGATAAAGAAGGATCAAAGATTCATCATTAACAGCGGATGCGCAAGTATGGGATATGAAATACCTGCTGCAATAGGAGCTGCATTTGCTTATAAAGAGGGAAATGTCATCTGTCTTGCCGGAGATGGAAGTATACAGATGAATCTTCAGGATTTGCAAACTGTAGTTTATCATAATCTTCCAATAAAGATTATTGTAATTAATAATTCAGGATATCATTCGATGAGACTCACGCAGAATAACCTATTTAAGGGATTATCAAAGATAGGAATAGGACCGGAGAGTAATGATCTGGGTTTCCCCGATATGGCGAAGATTGCTGAAGCATATGATATACCCTATTATTCAATTTGTGAGACTTCAAAGGTGTCAGATGTTTTATCTACATTTTTAGCCGAAACCGGGTATGCAATGTGTGAGGTTTTTGTAGATGTTAGTCAACCATTCGAGCCAAAACCAGTAGCAAAAAAACTCGATGACGGCACAATAATTTCTCCACCTCTTGAGGATCTTTCACCATTTCTGTCGAGAGATGAACTTAAGAAGATTATGATTATTCCACTCGTTGGAGAGGAGCAATAGATGGGGATGTTTACGGGTAAAACTGTTTTTATTACAGGTGCAAGCCGTGGGATAGGACTATGTATAAAAAATGAATTCGAAAAAGAATGTGCCAACATTATTGCACCTTCAAGAAAAGAACTGGATTTATCATCAGGAGAAAGTATAAAAGATTATATAAACAATAATGATCTGTCACATACAGATATATTTATTCACTGTGCAGGTATAAATATTAAAGCGGGCTTAGATGAAATCAACGAAGCAATAATTGAAGAGGTATTTGAAGTAAATCTTTTTTCTGCTATATATCTTTTGAAACCCATTTCGGAGGGGATGAAAAATAGAAAAAATGGAAAAATTATTTTTATTTCTTCCCTTTATTCAGTTGTTTCGAAGGAGAGAAGGATTGCATACAGTGCTTCGAAGAATGCATTGACTGGACTTGCAAAAACACTTACCCTTGAAATGGCTCCTTACGGAATATTAACAAATTGTGTCGCCCCGGGGTATGTGATGACTGATATGACTCGTAACAATCTTTCAAGAGAAGATATTATTAGAATTGAAAATG
>CACZPG010000090.1 GCA_902782965.1 uncultured Lachnospiraceae bacterium | reverse complement strand
TTGTAAGAGAGTGCTGAAGCCTGTGAGGAATATCATTATTTCTGAGCCATGTTGAAATCTGAAGAGCCTGTCCATTATTTCTTGTCAAAATTCCCAAAGACCCCGAGGCGATAAGTTTTCTTGCCTCTGCTTCAGTCATGTTCTTCATATTGATTTCTGAGTCAGAAATACCTGCTGCCAGTACTTTTGCAGCATCTGTTCTGCTCAAAGCATCTCCACTTAGAATGGCAGTTCTATATGGCCTTGTGAATTTTTCATACTCATCACCCTGCCTGAAATTTTTTTCAAGTGCAAGATAATGAGCGGTCCTGTATTGTGAAAAGACTTCATTGTAGAATTCTGCAGATGACATCTGACCATTATCACCTTCAGAAAGATAATCGTAAAGGGCCTGACAAGCATCTCCAAGAATTGTAAATCCACATTCTTGAGGAATTGCCTGAAGGATTGTAAGTACCAGTCTTGCTCTGCTTCCAACAAGATCCTGTACTTCATCCACGATAATATGGTCATAATCGAGAAGATCCGGATTCTCAGTGATCAGATTTATACCCGTGAGAATTCTCTCTTCATAATTCTGATCTTCAAGCTTGTATCCTGCAGGAAGAAGAGCAGGATTTACATCTGCTATGAGAGCTATCATATAGGTGATATATGAATCAAAGGTTCTGATATCTATTCTCTGCCATATATGACCAACTCTGTCATCCTCGACAGCCTGTTCCATTCTCTCCTTAATAACCTCAACTGCAGCCCTTGAAAAGCACAGAATCAAGATCCTTTCTGGTTCCACATCAAGGTTATTAATCATATAAATTATCTTTTCGATAAGGGTATAAGTTTTGCCAGTACCAGGACCTGCGTTGACAATTGTCCTTTCTTCAGGTGAAGATTGTATTATCGTATCCTGATCTGAACTTTCAAAAGATCCAAATCCCCTGACGGGATCCGGATTAGCATGCACATCTTCTTTACCTGACGCATCGTCAGTTTCACGGTTTCGAGAAGTTGCATCCGCCGTATGTGGGAAGTCAGCTGCTGCAGCAACGTTCTGGGACTCATTTCCATTATAACTTGTCGAACTACTGGCAGCCGTATCAGCCTCGTCTCCGTCTGTTTCTGCAGGACAATCGGAAACAGCATCTCCTGCTTCTCTGTTGACATCATTAATCTGTGCGGATTTATGTTCCATTGAACCAGCTACAGTGTCTTTCCCTGTTTGAACATTTGAATCTTTTTTATCAAAGCCGGAATTAAGAATTACTACTGTCTCTGAGAGTGCATTTTTTATTCGCTCTGTCTCTGCCTGATTCTCCCTGAGAACATAAAGTTCCTCTTCATCAAAGTCAGGCCTGCATTCTCTGAATAGTCTGCAGCCTGTCTGCAGACATGTACATGAAATCCTTTCTTTTCCCCGATCATCTCTCTTTATACCCCAGCAGTATTCACCTTTCGGTGAATAAGCACATTTCATGCCACGGAGAAGCTCTTCCTCCTGTATTTTTGAAAACTTATACCTGCCACCGGTACGTTCGGACAATTGTTTCAAGGCAAAATAATCCCTGACTTTTGAAAGAAAGATCACATCTTCTGATAAGATCTGCCCGGCTGGTTCTATATTGCTGTTATACTTTATATTGCTTTTATCCGTCATTTCAGTATTTCTCCGGGAGCCTGTAATAGCATTTTAGCCTTGGATATTCCCACATTCTCTGGAATTCTTCAGGGTGCATCCGGCTCTGAATAAAAGCCCTGAAGACCATATCTTTATCAATGGTAACTGTCATATGCATGGATTCCTGTAAAAATCCATGGGCAGGGACTGAACAGAATCTTTCATCGGATTTTACGATATCCTCAGATCCTCCGAATAAAAACCTTGCCTGCTTGCTGTTATCAACTACGCTGAAATCAAACTCTTCCTTAAAACCTGCGACAGGTTTGTCTTTTGAAAGAAGAGGGAAGAAAGATCCATCGCTGAGTTCAATCCCAACTGACTGGTTAGAATAATAACCACCAGGCAGCATATTCAGTTTTGCAGCACCTCTTGCGACGTTCCATGCCGTCTCATCAGGAAAGAAAAGTTTATCACCAAAAATATCTTCCATTCTCTCAAGCAGAGGCCGAAGATTACTGCTCCCGCCTACCATAAGGACTCTGTCAATATTAGCAATCCCAAGACCAGACTGCCTTATTGCCTCATAGAGACACTCTATCGCGTTACTGACTTCGGGCTCAATAATATCTACAAACCAATCATAGTCTATTGTCTCACGACATACTCCATATTCTCCATAATCATTAATCTGAACCGTGGCTGTATCGTCTTCACTGAGCATACATTTTGCTCTTTCTGAGCGTACTCGAAGCATATCTCTTGCAGTTGCAGGCATATCCTGGTAAGAAATGTTTTTTCCCTTTTTACGGGAAATTTTCGCATGTAACCGTTCTGCAATCTTCCTGTCTATCGCATCTCCGGCAATATTCAT